>CAMWWF010000136.1 GCA_947177885.1 uncultured Lachnospiraceae bacterium | reverse complement strand
TGGGGACAAGGGCGGCCAGACGGTCTTTTATCATATGGAGCTTATTCACATCCAGACCGGTATCGCTGTAGCTGATGGTCTTTCTCTCTCCGGAAAGGCCGTTCAGAAGGAAATCAACAGTGATCTCCAGTATCTTTGCAATATCGTAAATCATATCCACAGAGGGAAGGCAGATTCCCTGCTCCCATCTGGAGACGGCCTGATAGGACACATTCAGCATGTCTGCAAGCTGTTTCTGCGTCATTCCCTTTGTTTTTCTCTGTTCGGAAATTGCTCTTCCGACTTTTTCCCTGTCAAGCATTGGCTCCCTCCTGTGTCTTGTCGTCCTGAAGTGTTGCTGTGTTTTTCTTATTCCGGTGCTCCATCCTGTCAGAATGCACTGTTTCCGAAAGGTGCTCTTTCCTTTGCAGGCGGATCTTTGCAGCTCCGGCTGCAGTGGGTGTCAGTGACGTGTATACAGACTGCCGTGCCGCTGTCCTGCGCCGATGCGGATCAAAGGGAAGAACACCGCATTTCCATAATATTGTGACCGGATATCCATAAATTATCTCAGAGTGTGTCTTGTATATAAGGATTTTATCACAGGATATGTGCGTTCACAATCAATGAACTGTTGAGAGAACCGTTGGAACTCAATTGAGAAGAGATTGTGGGGCGCTCAGGGCATAACACGTTGATTTTTCAGTCAGAGTTGTCTATAATATTGTTAAAACAGTCCGACGGAACGGAGGCGCGGCAATATGGATGCATTGAACAAAGAAGACATGTATACAATAGATGATATTTATGCGCTGCCTGATGGAGAGCGCGCGGAGCTGATCGATGGGAAGATCTATTATATGGCACCGCCAGGTACAGTACACCAGAGGCTGGTCCATTTTTTTGACAGAGAGATCGGAAATTATATTCAGGACAAAGAGGGAAAGTGTGAAGTCTTTCCTGTTCCCTTTGCCGTATTTCTGAATGAAAATGACAAAACATATGTGGAACCGGATATCAGTGTTATCTGTGATAAAGATAAGATCACGGATAAAGGCTGTCAGGGAGCTCCGGACTGGATCATTGAAATTGTTTCCCCCGGCAGTAAACAGATGGACTACTATAAAAAACTATTTAAGTACCGCACGGCAGGAGTCAGGGAGTACTGGGTGGCCGATCCGGACAGGAAAATGGTAACGGTCTACAGCTTTGAACAGGACAGTATGGAGGAATATCCCTTTGGGGTTGAAGTGCCGGTGGGGATTTATGAGGGACTTATGATGACGGTTCCTTTGTAAGTGTACAGGATGATTTCATGGGATTTTATATGAAAGGTCTGCTGCAGTTCCTTTGCAGGATTTCGGGAGGGGTCTCCTGCGGCTATGCGCAAAAGATTGAAATTGGTGTTGACCATTCGGCAAATATGTGATATAAAATTTTTATAAAACCTGTACAGGAGTGGATTTTTCAAGAGGAATCTTTTTTTCGCCACACAATTGCTTCGCGTAATTGTGTGGCTATTTTTATGGACATGATCTTGCGGACGTTTCGACACATTTTGGCAGGTACATTCTACTTGCTGTGCGGATGACAAATTGCAACAGTCAGTGCCGGACGCGCCATAACTGTCACAGGCGGCAGTCTGCCAATGCACATGAGTATCTGCGGATGCGGAACAGGAGAGGGAAAATATATGGAACAGACATTTATGAAAGAGAAGAAGATACTGCCGTTGGTGGTATCCATGTCACTGCCCATGGTCATTTCCATGGCGGTCAATGCATTGTACAATATCATTGACAGTTATTTTGTGGCCAGGGTGAGTGAAAATGCCATGACGGCACTGGCGCTTGTGTTCCCGGTGCAGAATCTGATCAATGCCATTGCCATTGGATTCGGGATCGGTATGAATGCGGGGATTGCCTTCTATCTGGGCGCCGGGGACCGGGACAGGGCGGACAGAACGGCCACACAGGGCGCTTTGTTCAGCTTTGCCCACGGCGTGCTGCTGGCGGGCATCTGTATAATGGGAATGCCGTTGTTTTTGAAGAATTTTACTTCCGACGGGGAGATCATCCGTCTGGCGCTGCTTTATTCCAACAGGGCATTTCTGTTTTCACCCGTGATTGCGCTGGGGCTGGCCTTTGAGAAAATTTTTCAGGCCGTGGGCAGGATGAAGATTTCCATGTTCAGCATGATGTGCGGCTGTGTGGTGAATATTATCCTGGATCCGCTGCTTATCTTCGGAATCGGCTTTTTCCCGGAGATGGGTATTGCGGGAGCGGCTTATGCCACAGGGATCGGACAGTGCGTCACGCTCCTTGTTTACCTGTTGTTTTATCTGTTTTGCCCTGTTGCAGTGAAGATAAGCCGAAAACAGATGAAGCCCGACAGCGCCGTGATCCGGAAAATGTACTCGGTAGGCATTTCTGCCACACTGAATCTGGCGCTGCCCTCGTTGCTGATCTCCATGTTAAACGGTCTGCTGGCGGATTTTTCGGAAAAATATGTTCTGGTTCTGGGAGTGTATTATAAGCTGCAGACATTTATCTATCTCACCGCAAACGGGATCATTCAGGGGATAAGACCGCTGATGGGTTACAATTTCGGCGCGGGAGAGCATGAGCGTGTGAAAAAGATTTTCCTCACGGCACTGAGAATGAATATGGGGATCATGCTGGCGGGAACGCTCCTTTCGTGGGTGATCCCGGGGCAGCTCATCGGATTGTTCTCGGATAGCGCCGAGACCGTGGAGATCGGGATAAGGGCGCTGCATATCATCAGCCTGGGATTTGTGATATCGGCGGTTTCCGTCACCTGTTCCGGAGCCCTGGAGGGACTGGGAAAAGGAGGGCAGTCCCTGATCATCTCACTGCTGCGATATGTATTCATCATCCTGCCGGCAGCCTGGCTGTTCAGCAGAGCTGTGGGGGCGGACGGAGTGTGGTATGCTTTCTGTCTTACGGAATTTGTGACGGCGGGAGCTGCCCTTTGGATCTATCGCTGCATCTTGGATTCTTTGACCCGTAAAGTATAATGATATGTGAAAGTCTGCGGTTTGCTGTGAAGATTCACACAAACCGCAAGGGTGTACAGTCTGGCGGACGGCTGTCTTGCCGAATAAGCAGGGGCGATCATTCGGACTGCGCGGTTTCCGCAGATAAAGTTGGGAACTTTTATAGTAATTCTCGAACTTTCCCCACAAGATAAAGGGGTATATTACAGAAATTTCCGTCACTGCGGTATCCAAGCTTCGAGAACCGGACGGCGTATCTGGGGCTGCGGTCTGCAATATACTTTTTAAAGCTTAGTGCGGATTTGCTTTCCCCACCCTTTACTTCAACAGGAATGATCTCCATACCATACTGAATGACAAAATCGATTTTGCTTTTTTTGTCTGAGTAATAACGGGGATCGGTTTCAAACTGACCACGGAGTTGCTGTATTATATAATTTTCGGTCAAGGGTCCCTTGAATTGATAATCCGCTTTTAGTAAAATGGCGCCGTTATCGATTCCGGCCATATGTTTTAACAGTCCCGTATCAAAAACAAACAGTTTGAACTGATCCGGTTTATCAAAGGCGGCCAAAGGATATTCGGGTATGGAGAAATTATAGACCCTGCAGAGCATTCCTGCGGAAACAAGCCATTCGATTGCTTCTTCGAAATCTCTGGCTCTGCCGCCCTCGCGCACCGCACCATACATGAACATCTCGTTTGGCTTTGCAAGCTGGGAAACGATACTGCGAAACACCATAAGAATACGCCCGCTGTTGACGCGGCCATTATGCTTGGAAAAGTCGTTTTCATAAATCTCGATCAACTCGCGCTGAATGCGGGTGATCCTTGCAGGTTTTCAGTTCTTCTTCCTCGTCAAAGTTGAAATAGACACAGCTTTTATAGTACTTTTTTCCGAATTCTTTCATCAGCCATGTCTTGCCCACCTGCCTGGCACCCTTAAGTAACATGGGTTTCCGGTCGGCATCAGATTTCCATTTTATTAAGGTATTTATCGCTGTTCTATCCATGAAATGTACCGTCCTTTTATTCTTGCGGGCAATGAGTCAAATTCCGCAGAGCCTTGATAAATGTCATATAGGTCAAATACAGTATATTACGTTTTTCCATGCCTGTAACAATATTTTTACACATTTTCCCGCATTTTGTATATAGGAATCACACATTATTCTGAAAATGCTGCTCCTGCTATCTTGGTGTGAAAGAGTTTCCGAAAAATCCGGTGTGGTATTTTGCAGAAAAAGTAAGTTGCATACCGATGCGTCAGGAACGGGATACTCTTTCTCCCTCTTGATGGCGATGCGTCTCTCTATATTGGCTGGGAGTCATGCCGGTGAGCTTTTTAAACTGGCGCATAAAATGCAGTTCGTTATCATAACCGCAGAAGACTGCCAGGGAGGAGACGGGCATTTCGGAAATGCACAGATAAAGCCGGGCGTACTTAACCCGGGCATGAATCACATCCTGAATACAGGAGGTGCCGAAAAAATGTTTATATAAATGTTGAAAGTGGGATATACTCAGGCAGAGCTCGTGGGCCAACTCCGGTATAGCCCATTTTTTGTATGGGGCATTGAAGATCTCCATGCGCAGCCTGTTCATGGGATAGTAATACTTATGATGTACATGTTCATTGGTCTCCGAATAAAGCTGATCCGCAATGGAGTAAAAGAGGGAGCGCATGAGGGAATCCATTATCTCCTGTTTATGGGAGTGGGAGGACAGCTTTTCCTGAACCACCAGCCTGCTGTACTCTGTCAAAGAACCCAGGTGAGTCAGAGTAAAGGGTTTATTTTCGGGAAGCATCAGCCTTTTTAGGAGATCCGTATCTTCATTAGACAGTTGGAAATGGATCCAGTCATCATTATAATGAAGTTCCCGGAGCCCGTAGTGGACATAGGTATGGGGACTGTAGATCATGACTGTGTTGGGAGGCATGTTTTGGGTGATCCCGTTTGTCTCAAAAAAGGATTCTGTTTTGATGAGCAGAAGGACATGGTCGTCATAGCCGTCAGGGAAAAAACGGTCATGTATGATTTTATGCATGGAATCGTAGCCGCAGCTGCCCACCGTGATCATAGCGTTCTCCTTGGAAATAAAAGTAAGTAAAAACAGTGAAAAGGCTGCCAAATAGCAGAATAAGTCAGTAAGTTACATTTTAAGCAATAGTATAAAGTCTGTCAAGATGATAAAATACTTTCATGGAGCAGAGGTATTACTGTTTGTGCAGGAGAAGATATCGTGGCAGAAAGGAATTATTCCATGGTAAGTACAGGTATGACTGATCAGGGAGGCAAAGGAAACAGGGTGGAAGTCTACCCCATACCGGAGGGTGCGGTCAGGCAGAGGGATCATATTTTGAAAGTGCGGCCTCTGGGAGAGGAGCAGTGGCGGGAGGTGGACTGCTATCGCGTCCGGGTGGACATGCATGATGTCCGGGCGGCCTCCATGGCAGTGTTTGATTTTCAGGGAGCGGTAGAGGTGGAGATCACATTTCCCCGTTTCTATTCCCTTTATAAGGCAGACATCAGACCCCTTGCGTTGGGGATCGTACCCGTTGTGGAGCCGAAACGGGTCACCTTTGTGTTGGAGCGCCCCGCCAATCTGTCCGTCGAATGCAATGAGGAAAGGTTCCATAATCTCCATCTGTTTGCGGGAGCAATCGAAGAAAAACCGGACAAAGAGGGAGAGAACGTGCTGGTGATAAAGGACTCCCAGGGGATAGGGGATGGCATAAATGAGTTGGTCAGCCGTATGCCGGAAGGAAGACTGGTATACATAGAGGCCGGATTTCATTATGTGACGGAATTTATCTGGCATCTGCCCTCTCATACCAAAGTCTATCTGGAGGGCGGAGCCGTGCTGAAGGGCGCTCTTATATGTGATCATGTTGAGGATATCCGTATTTGGGGCAGAGGAATGCTTTATCTGGCGGATTATGACCGGTTCAGCGGAGTGAACGGACTCAGGTTAAGTCATAGCCGTGATCTGACAGTGGAGAATCTGATCTTTGTCAATCCGCCTCACTATACGATCCACATGGGCGACTGCAGGGATGTCACGATACGGAATGTGAAATCGTTCAGCTGTGAGGGCTGGAGCGACGGAATCGATATGATGAGCTGCAGGAATGTGCTGATCGAAGGAGGGTTTCTGCGTACCTCCGATGACTGCATTGCCATCTATGGCAGCCGTTGGGATAACCGGGGAGACAGCCGGAACATTACAGTGAGAAACTTAAGCCTGTGGGCGGATGTGGCCCATCCGATGATGATCGGTACACACGGCGCTCATGAGGAGGAGGGGGATATCATTGAGAATGTGCTGTTTGAAAATATTGATGTGCTGGAGCACCATGAATTTCAGGCGGATTATCTGGGAGTCATGTGTATCAACGCAGGCGATAAGAATACCGTGCGTAATGTGATCTACCGGAATATCAGGATAGAGCCCTTTGCCCATGGCAGGGTGCTGGATCTTCAGGTGAAATGGAATAAGGACTACAATCCCGCTCCGGGCCGTCTCATCACCGGGATCCGTCTGGAACAGATTCATGTGATGTCGGGTCACGGGGAGGAAACGTCCCGCATCTGCGGTTATGATGCGGGACACAGGGTGGAGGATATTGTGATAGACGGCTTCATCCGGGACGGAGTCAGAACGGAGAGTCTGGAGCAGGCCAATATCGAAGTGGGAGAATTTGCCGATGACATTGTGTTCCGGATGTAATGTGCCGCGCAGACATGGAACCGGGAAATGGCTTCCGGTGCAGATATGGAACCGGAACCCGATTGCAGAAGGCGGTAATGGGACAACAGCAGGCGTTCGAATAGATCCCAAGGCATTTACGGATCCCAGGGCGGCCGTAAATGACTCTGCCGGCCAAGGCACTGTTCGGACACATGCAAAACCGGAATAAAGGAGAGCTATGGAGCGTTATGTGGAATGGGCGGATACCGTGATCGGGAAAATCCGCGAAAAGATGGAATGGGTGAGTGAGAAAAACAGGGATAAGATTCCCTATCAGACGGATCAAAACGGTGATTATGACGACAGATCGGATCTTTCCGGAGAGTGGAATGTGGATGATGGACTGAACTGGTGGACCAATGGCTTCTGGGGAGGAATCATGTGGCTTCTGTATCAGGACACAGGGGAGGAGCGTTACGCCCAGATTGCCCGTCTGTCTGAGGAAAAATTGGAGAGATGCTTTCAGGATTTCCATGGTCTGCAT
>CAMWWF010000135.1 GCA_947177885.1 uncultured Lachnospiraceae bacterium | reverse complement strand
TTCTCCGGATCCGACTCTCGGGACAGAACCGGACCTGATGCTGTCTGTGACGGCTCTTCCGGTTTCACTTCCCGGGACAGGACTCCTTCCGCTTCCATCTCCTGTGACAGCTCCCCGGACAGCGCTGCCGTCTGCTCGGATCCTTCTTCCGTTCCGGTCTTATGGACAATCCCTTCCTGTTCTGATTCCCAGACATCTCCGTCTTCAGGGGTTTTCTGCGCCAAAGCCCCCTCCGTGCTCTCGTTTCGGGATAATGCCTCCGACTCTGTTTCCCGCATCGACGCTTCGCCGGCTTCCGCTTCCTGTGATGCCGCCTTCGCCGCCCCGGCCGCCTCTTCCCTCTCCATAACCTCCTGCATTGTAAGAATCTTCCCGTCAGGGGTCATCTCATAGGAATCAATGTATTCCCAGCCTTCAAAGCTTGTGAAATTTCTCCGGCTCGTCTCCCGGTCTTTTATATACGCACACCTTAAAGTACTGACTCTGTCCAGAAACTGTTCCGGTCTTACCATCCTGATCAGTGCATCGTACAAAGAAGCAGATTCGCCTGCGATCTTCCACAGCTGACTCTCAATCTTCCAATCCACACACGCGTTGATCCTGCTCAGGCCGGTAAAGAAGTCCTTCGCATATTCCCCTGACGGCAGACTACAGTCACACTCTTCTTCGCCTATCCTGATCTTTTTGATTCTGGGCAGTACATCTCTGGTCCCATATGTCCTGTCAAGATATTCCTGCTGTCCCGGTACTAAAAGGCCCTCCTTCTTATACAAAAACCATAATTTATCGTGTCCGTCCCGGAACGCGATGAAACCTGTCTCTTTAAATAACAGGTCGTTTTCCAGCATTCTTCTGATGTTGCTGTCGTTTCTGTAAATGATATCATACACACTATACTTCATATGCTTACCTTCCTCTTCTGCCAGCTTTGTGTTTGACGGATTTTCTGGATATATTATAAACTATTGCCCGGCCTTTATCAATCTGTATCTGTCTGGAAACAGACAAATTCACCGGAAAAAATGTGATGAATGCCTGCATTCAACAACACTTTTTCCGGTGAATTCATTTCCGCGGAAAAGGATCCTGGTCTTCCGAAAGCCCGGAGCGTGTCGGAACGGCTATTTCTGCGTCAAATCGGACAGCGGCGCAAAGGTATAGCCCATCTCCTCCCATTTCGTCAGCAGTTCATCCAGAATCTCACCATTTGTATTTGATGTATTATGCAGGAGAACGATGGCCCCGGGATGAATGCGCGCGGTGAGCTTATCCAACGCGGCCTGATGAGTGGGCTGATTGTTCGTGTCCCAGTCCACATACGCCAAACTCCAAAAGCAGGTGGCATATCCCAGGTCCTGCGCCCGCTCCAGGTTCGTGATCCCGCACTTTCCCTCCGGGGGACGATAGTACGGGGAAAGCTCCGTGCCTGTGATCTCTTTGAAAAGTGCCTCCACATCCTCCATCTCCTTTTGAAAACCGGCCTCGTCCAGCGTGTCCACATCATAATGGTGATACGTATGATTTCCCACCGCATGACCTTCCTCAGCCATACGCTTTACGATCTCCGGTTCCGTCTCCAGGAAATGACCTACCACAAAGAAGGTGGCAGGCGCATTGTGGGCTTTCAGAGCGTCCAGAATTTTCTCCGTATTGCCGTTCTCATAGCCGCAGTCAAAGGTCAGATAGATTACTTTTTCCTCGCCTTCGTTTAAATAATAAGCGTCATACTGCTCCAACTCCCAGGGCGCCGCATTTCCGGTGGGCTGTGTACCGGACTCTCCATAACTCAGCCCCCAGCCGATGCCCTCGGGTGTCAGCTTTTCCACAACAGGCTCTTTGACCGCTTCCGGTGCCGGATCCGATGTGTCATCCGCCAGCGCAGACGAACCTGCTCCGGATTCCCCCCGGGCGGACGAAGCCGTTTCCGGGCCTCCCTGCTCCGATGAACCCGTACCCGCTCGTCCCGGCTCGGCCCCCTCCGTCTGCGGAATCTCTTCATTGTCTGCCTGAGAAGGATCCGAAGTTCCCGCCCGCTCCGATACATTCTGTCTGATATCTTCCAACCTCACCGGTTCCTGCGGCATGGATCCGCTCTCACCGGACGATTCTCCACCGCAGGCTGTCAGCAATGCGGCCAGCAGAATGGTTCCCGTACCTTTCCATCTTATTTTGTCCCCTTTTGAGTTATTTTTCCCCTGATATCTCATAACCGTACCTCTGCTCCGTTACTCTTCCTTTTCCATATTTATGGCATGCAGCATATCCATTTGTTCCGCACAGGAAATTTTTCAATCTTATTTTAGCACCTTCAAAATGAGTTACAACACAATTTCCGAATTCTTAAGAATTCGGGCCGCGAAGTGGCACCGGAGGGGAAACGTACACTCCGGCATACGGGAAGGTCGAACCATGACCGTTTTCTCCATAAAGTAAGGAAGACCGCCGCTATGGTCTTATCCATACACGGCGGTCTGAATGATGCACTTTATTTCACGGCATTACGGACGGAACTCAGGAACAGCGAACCGACGGGTCAGGAATCCCGGTTCTCCGAAATACCCACGGCTGTCGCAAGGGATCATTCAAGGCCCACACTCTCGTCAACGGGCAGGGAAAACACCACTCCCTGAGCCTCACTCTTCACCCCGCACTTCTGACCGATGGCCTGCATGATGGACAGCTTATCTTCCCTCCGGGCAAGGATCATTACCACTTCCCGCTCCTCCTGCACACTGATCTTCCAGAACTTCATGGTCTCTTCACTGGCGATCCGCCTGCTGTGGAATACTGTGCCTCCTGATGCCCCCTCCGGTCTCGCCGCTTCCATCACCGCTCCGCTGAATCCCTGATTTACTATGGCCATGATCATGTAATATCTGTTCTCTGACATTTCCAATCCATTCCTTTCTAAAAGCAGCGGATTTATATCCGGCTGCAGACTCTCCATGATCTGAACAGCGATCGCGCTTCCCATGGAAGAACCCACCGCCCATTCCCACCACCAACATGATGGCACCCACAAGAAACATGACCATAGTCCCCAGTTCCACCGGGACAAGTATGATACTCAGCATCAGGACAATACCCGTGATGGGGAGCACTGCCGAGAGCGACTCCAATATTTTTTCCTTTAATTTCGGGTTCAATACACCACCTCATTCATATAGAATATATTTCATCCATTGTATCATAAATGCCATATGTTGAAAAACATGTATCAGTGCAAGTACTTCTACATCAGCACATCATAATTGATCTTGCTGTAGAAAAGCGCCTCGATCTCCGGAAAGGACAGCGGTCCCAATCCCATGATCCACATGATTTTGGTGAATACGGCCTCAAAGTTCATATCATAGGCTTCCAGATACGGAAAGCTTCCCCGGAGCCTCTTTCCCACCTCATAGGTAGAAAGGTTGCTGCCCTCGTAAGTCACCTGCGTGGTCATGATGACGACTCTGGAACCGTCCCGGTACTGCTTCATGAGCCGGCAGAAATCCTCCATGATACTGTCCGGAATACCGCCCACCCCAAAGCTTTCCACCACAATGCTGTCATACTCTTCAAAGATTGCCTGCAAAATATCGGGGCTGATGCCCGGCGTCAGCTTTAAGGCGTAAACCCTCGGATTCATTTTATGGTAGAATCTCACTTCCCCTTCCGCCCTCTCGCAGGGAATATAGCGGACAATCTTACCGTGCCGCATGGTGGCGATCTCAGGAAAATTGATGCTGGAAAAGGCGTGATAGCTGAAGCTCTTCGTTTTCTTGGCACGGGTTCCCGCGATCACCTTACCGTCAAATATCAGGCATACGCCCCCGGACTCCGGATCCGCCGCATACACAATGCTGTCGTGCAGATTTTTCCTGGCATCGGTGATCTCCATCTGAATGGGCTGTTGGGAACCGGTAAGTACAATGGGCTTTGACGAATTTTGGATCAGATACGACAATGCCGCAGCCGTATAAGCCATGGTATCCGTGCCATGGCAGATCACAAATCCGTCATACCGGTTATAAGTTTCCTCTATTTCGCTTACCAGTTTTAACCAGATATGATGATCCATGTTGGTGCTGTCCAGATTGCAGATCTGCCGGGAATCCAGTACAATATCCCCTCCCATATCCGGCAGAAACGACAGTATCTGCTCCGCATTCAAAACAGGCTCCAGTCCCGCTTCCGTCTTCAGTGACGCAATGGTGCCTCCTGTAAAAAGTATTAAGATCTTACGCATTCTTTTTCCTCTCCCGGGATCAGCTTTCCGCCGAGTTGAGTGACAAAATCAACCTCATCTCCACGCTCGGACTCCCAAAACAAATATTATATCCTCTCTTCCGCCATATAAAGAATGTCAGTTCATAACCTTTCCATACATTGGCCGTACTCCAAAATATTTCTTTTTGTCTCCCGAAGAAAACTCGGATCGTGTGACAACAGAGATTTCCTTCGTATTGATTCCTGACCATAGTATGGCACACTTTCGTGTTGATCACAAGGAATTTTACATCAATTTTCATATTGTGACGCATGGATATCATGGGAGCACAGCTGTCTCGGGATTTCGTGCAAGGAAGCGCGAAAGGCTGCGCCGTAGCGCAGCCTCACCCCCCATCCGTCTGACGGGATAAAATATATTACGATCGGTAAATCAGGCTCAGAAAATACTTAATCGGAAGAAAACACCGTTTTCCCTCTCACCATCACAAGCCTTACTTCAAGAGCTTTATCCAGCAGCAGCAGATCCGCATCCTTCCCGGGGCTGATGGAACCCTTTTCCCGGTCAATGCCCATGAGCGTCGCAGGAGTCAGGGAAGCCATGGCAACGATCTCATGAAGAGGCGCCGTTGTCAGCTCCTTCATGGTACGCACAAGACGGTCCATCGTGGCTACGCTGCCCGCAAAGGCGCTCCGATCAGGCAGCTTCGCCACGCCTTCCTCCACTATGGTCATCATTCCCCCTTCTTTCCCCCCCAGAATATACTCGCCCTCCGGCATTCCCGCCCCGCGCATGGAGTCTGTGACAAGGCAGATCCTGTGGGCTCCCTTTACCTGATAGATCAGCTGCAGCAGATCTCCCGGCAGATGACATCCGTCGGCGATCACCTCCACAAACAGATTCTTCAGGAGGTACCCTGCCTCAATGGCTCCTGCAACCCGATAAGCATTCCTTCTGGTAACGCCGCTCATTCCGGAATAAAAATGAGTCATCGCTTTCAGTCCGTTATCGTATGCCTTCTTTACCTGTTCACAGTCGGCATCGGAATGTGCCAGGGAGGCGACAATCCCCTTTTCCCGGAGAAACTGCAGGAAAGCCTCCGCCCCTTCCAGCTCCACCGCAAAGGACCAGCGGCGGATCTTAGATGATCTCTCCCATGCCTCTTCATATTCCTCCGGTGAGGGATTCCGCAGGTTTTCCGGACTCTGTGCCCCCCGCTGTCCGAGAGAAAAGTAAGGCCCTTCCAGATGCAGCCCCAGTATTTCGGGCATCCCTTCCTCCCGGAGATCCACTCCCTCGAACAGAGCCAGACAGTTCAGCAGAGACTCTTTTGTGCTCGTCACAGTGGTGGGAATTATGGCCGTCGTCCCATGGGCCATGTGCATCTTACAGGCGGTGCGGATGCTTTCCGGATCCCCGTCCATAAAGTCCGCTCCCCCGCCTCCATGGGTATGTATATCAATAAAGCCCGGCGACAGATACATTCCCCGGGCATCTATCACTCTGACATCGGAATCCCGGCATACCTGTTTTTTTTCCGCATAAATCCGCTTTATCTTTCCGTTTTCCGTGAGTACCTGCCCCGGCCTTATTCCTGTGGGAAAAATAATTTCAGCATTTTGGATCAAATACCTCTCCATACACTTTTCACCCCTTCTTACAGGCATCTTACACTGTCCCGGAAGCGTCCCAAAAATCTGTTATTCCAGTCGTCCCCTCCGGGTGCGTTGCCGCTCCGCCAGACAGGAGGGTTGATCCCTTCCTCCACCAGCATATTTATGGCTTCTGTCACGATACAGTTCAGAACATATGCGTTTGCATAGGTGCTGAGAGCTCCGATCTTCTGTTTGAAACCGGGCAGAGTGATCGTGGCGTCCCCCACCTTCACCTTGCAGTCCACCGGAAGATCCACGATCTCATGCAGATTCTTTTTGGACGGATGCCTTGCAGGGTGATCCTCGGGACAATTCCGCGCATGTGTAAAGGAGCTGACTCCGATAACGGAAGCGCCGTTCTCCTTTGCCTGCAAAGCCGCATCGATGGTGGCCGAATTGATGCCGTAAGCGTTGACAACGATCAGCAGGTCATCCGCTCCGATACCATAGTCGTTTACCACGATCCTTCCATATCCGGGCAGACGCTCCACCTGCATGGATTTCAGCGCACCGCAGGACAACATGGTATCCTGATTTAAAATAGCGCTGACATGCATCAGCCCGCCGGCTCGGAAGAAGATCTCCATGGCTGCCAGATTCGAATGTCCTCCCGGCCCCCAGATATACACAAGCCTGTCTTTTTTTACCTGATCGGCGACGGCTCTTGCCGCCGCCAGAATATGTCCCTTTTCCTCCTCATGGATCTCTTTGATGATCCCCAGGACCTCCCGGTAATACAGATCCATTACACTTCCTTCTGTCATCTTGATCAACCTGCCTTTCATAAATCATGTCGCCCACATCCTGCTCTTTATCATCTTTTCCACCTCCGGGGGGAAAGTGCCTCCCAGAGCAAAGTATCCGGCAGAATCCTTAGGCTCGTAACCGCCCTCCAAAATCTGCTCTCCGGTGCAGATATAGCCTGTCATGCCGTCCGTGTACGCCGTACAGACTGCCGCGGGATTCCGCCGTCTTGCCCAGATGGCATATTCCTGGGACATTTCCGCCCCGAAGAAATAGACGGCCAGCTCCTCCCCGTATTTCACATATTTCATCCTCAGCTTCTCATACGCAGGATTTCCCTTCTCCAATACTTTCATCGCCCAGGCTCTCTGCATTTCGTCATGGGACCTTAAGCTCTCTCTCAGCTCCTCATCGCTTTTACGGTTTTCCAGAGGAAGCAGAAGCTCCTGGGAACGCACGGACAGCCTTTCGGAAACCTTCCTTCCGGACTGGGAAAGCGTCCTCTTACAATCCTCCACAAAATCCCCGGAAAAAAGCTTTGCTTTCCCGTAATCCCCCTCCGCAAAATGGTTCCCCAATATATTTCTGGGTCTCAGGTCTCCCGTACAGCCCTGCCAGAACATGGACAC
>CAMWWF010000134.1 GCA_947177885.1 uncultured Lachnospiraceae bacterium | reverse complement strand
GTTCAGCGCACATCTTCCCGAAACAAAATGCGGGGCTTGATTTTTCCGCCATATAAAATTAGAATGATAAGGAACTGTTCCTAAGCATAACGTCAGCCAGACTGCTATGACAGGTGTGCAGAGCATACAGGAGGTATACATGTTTAAGCGTAAGCAGGTAAAAGGATCCTATGACAGGGAGAATCAGAAACCGGTGATCCGCGCCAGTATCTGTACCGGCGAGAAGGTGGCGGGATTTAAGGATATCCACACGGGGAAATTTACGGAAGTCATGGTCATAAGGGACAGTAAGGATATGGATGAATTTACGGCAAAATATGATATCTCTGTTTCGGATATTCGAAAAGAATGGTGAGGTATGTACCTTTCATCAGGGAATTCACAGATCACCGAAAGCCGCGAACATTTCAGAAAGCAGGACTGCCGCGAAACGGAATCTTCAGATAAGATTCCGTTTCGCGGCAGTCCTTGTACCGGAAACAGGCTTAATCTACCTCGTTGGCGGTAGCTTCCTCATGATATTCTTTCTCTGTATTGACATTCCAGATATTATCCTTATTCTTTTCGCCGCTCAGGATATTCTTAACGGTTTCGAAGGATGTACACATGGAATGGTCGATATTATTGTAACGGTGCTGGCCGTTTCGTCCCACACAATAGAGATTGTCGATGGATTTCAGGTAATTCACCAGAGTGTCGATCTCATCATAGGTGTCAAAATAAGCAGGATATGCTTTCTTTACCTTTTCCATGTGTGTGTCGATCACCACATCGGCGGAATCAATCAGTCCAAGCTTGATCATTTCCTGAATACCTACTCTGGAGAATTCTTCCTCGGACATATTCCAGAATTCATCGCCTTCGTTCACGAAGTATTCCAGTCCGATCCACACCGTATTCTTTAAGTCTTTGATCATATACGGCGACCAGTTATTGTAGATCTGGAAGCGCCCCAGCTTTACATGACGGTCCTGTACATATACCCAGCAGTCGGGAACAATATTATTCACCGTTTTGATATCCGTCTTATTTTCCAGATTGATCCTGGGAACAAGTACCCCCAGGGTCATGTAATCGCGGTAAGGCAGTCCCGCAGCAATACGTGCTTCGTTGAAGGGGACATCGTTCATGCCTGCCACCAGATCCCTGATGGGCATGGACGAAATAATGTAATCGCCCTCAATCTCATGTTCGGCGCCGTCCTTCTCGTAAGTCAGCGAGGTAATGACATTGGATTCGTTTTTGTGGATTTTGGTAACTTTCGCATTCTTACAAATGGTACCGCCCAGCTTCTCTATTTCTTCTGCGGTGACTTCCCAGAGTTGGCCGGGGCCTAATTTGGGATATTTAAACTCTTCAATTAATGAAGTTTCTACCTTGCGGTTTTTTACTCTGAATATTTTGCCCAAAATATCTTTGATTATCGCTATAATGGACATGCCTTTTACACGTTGAGCACCCCATGAGGCATCGATCTCACTGGGGTGGCGTCCCCACAGATTCTCTGTATAATATTCAAAGAACATGGAATACAGCTTGCGCCCAAAACGGTTGATATAGAAATTTTCAAGGTTGTTTTCCGGTTTTTTAAATAATATGGCTCTCAGATAGCTGAAACCGACCTTCATAGTCGTAAAGAATCCCATATTTTTTAAGGTATCCCACTTTAGGGAAACGGGATAATCGAAAAACTTTGCATTAAAATATATTCTGGAAACACGGTGTCTGGTGAGCATGACCCTGTCTTCCTTTTCCGGGTCGGGTCCGCCTTTTTCAAGGGGCATGGGACGATTTAAAATAATGTCATCATAGGTGGGGTGTCCCTGCATGGGAAGCATTCTGTCCCACCAGGCATTGACCTCCGGTATCTTTGAGAAGAAGCGGTGACCACCCATATCCATGCGGTTTCCCTTGTAATTTACAGTCTTTGAGATGCCGCCGAAGCAGTCGCTTTCTTCAAAAACGATCACCTTAATGTCCTTGGATCTGGTCAGTAACTCATAGGCGGCCGTAAGTCCTGCGGGACCTGCGCCGATAACGAGAGCTGTTTTCGACATATCTTTTGTCCTTTCTATTCCCTTTGATCAGTCAGATAAAACATCTGACATGTAGTACTTTCAAATCTGATCCTGAAAAATGCAGTGATGATTTGCTGCACTCAAAGCAATATAGCTGCTATTAAAGACTATACCATAAATAATTAAAAAAATTAATATATTTTTAAGGATTTCTAGATTTTGTTGTAAAGTCTGCCAATATATACTAAAATAATATCAATATATAAATCGGTATGCCGTTTTTGCGGCGGAAGGTGAGGTAAGTATGGAGACCATGCAAAAAGAATTTTTTCCTGACGGAACTCCCATTGATGCCTGGTTCTATGATACCAGGGTCCCGGCTCTGGAAGAATTGGGAAGACAGTATGTTCTGACGCAGTATGAGATCTTTGACGACGGGAAGGTTCATACCAAAGAAATACAGTGGCTGATCGACCTGGCGGCACAGAGGGGAGGCGGCGTGATCGTGGTGCCGGCCGGGACTTACCTGACAGGTTCCCTCTTTTTCAAGCAGGGCGTGAACCTGTATGTGTCGGAAGGCGGAGTCTTAAAGGGCAGTGATGACATTGCAGATTACAGGCTCTGTGAGACCCGAATTGAAGGGGAGACCTGCACTTATTTTGCGGCAATGATCAATGTGGACGGTGTGAACGGCTTTACCATGTGCGGTCCCGGCGTCATCGACGGAAACGGTCTCAGGTCCTGGAAAGCCTTCTGGCTCAGAAGGGAGTGGAACCCCCAGTGCACCAATAAGGACGAGCAGAGACCCCGTCTGGTCTTCATATCCAATTCCCAAAATGTGCTGGTGGCGGATCTGCGTCTGCAGAATGCCCATTTCTGGACGAATCATATTTACCGGAGCCACCATGTGAAATATTTGAACTGCCGTATTTTTTCTCCTGCAAGACCTGTAAAGGCACCCAGTACAGACGCTATTGATATTGATGTGTGTTCCGATTTTCTGATAAAGAACTGTTATATGGAGGTGAATGACGATTCCGTGGTCCTCAAAGGGGGAAAGGGTCCCTGGGCGGACACGGCTCCGGAGAACGGTTCCAATGAGAGGATCATTGTGGAGGATTGTACTTACGGTTTCTGTCACGGCTGCCTGACCTGCGGTTCCGAGTCCGTGCATAACAGGAATATCATTGTTCGCAGGCTGCATGTGTCCGACGGCGCCAATTTCCTGTGGTTGAAGATGCGTCCCGATACGCCTCAGCTTTACGAGTATATCACTGTGGAAGACGTGACAGCGAAGGTTATGAATTTTATCACTATCAAGCCATGGACACAGTTCTTTGACCCGAAGGGAAGAACCGATATTCCGAAATCCCGCGGGGAACATATTACAATGCGCAATTGTGACTGTGAGTGCGGTACCTATTTTAACGTGGATGCGCAGGAGGATCAGTATCATCTGTCGGATTTCGCCTTTGAAGATCTCCGTATCACGGCTAACAAGGATAACTTTAAAGAGGGCATTGTGGAAAACATGACCCTGAAAAACGTGCAGGTGGATATAAGACCGGAAAGTGACGCGAATAAGTTTGGCCAGGCTGTATTCGGGTCGTGAGCATTATAAACCGGGGTGTGAGCAGATTGCTGCGGACGGCAGCGAAACGGGAGGGGAAGATATCATAATGGGAAATACACAGTTTAATGAAAGAAATATTTCGATGGTAATGGACATGTATGAGCTTACCATGTCCAACGGGTATTTTAATAAGAAGGACCAGGACACCGTGGTGGCGTTCGATGTATTTTACAGAAGTAATCCGGATAATGCGGGTTTTTCCATCTTTGCGGGGCTGGAGCAGGTGGTGGAATATATCCAAAATATGCGTTTCAGCGAGGAGGATGTGGAATATCTGCGCTCCAGAAACCTGTTTACGGAGGAATTTTTGGATTATCTGCGGCACTTTAATTTTAAGGGAGATATTTACGCCATGCCGGAGGGCACGATCATGTATCCCAATGAGCCGATCATGACCGTGGTGGCTCCGCTGATCGATGCCCAGCTGATCGAGACGGCTGTTTTGCTGCAGATCAATCATCAGTCCCTGATCGCCACCAAGACCAACCGGATCGTGCGCGCGGCAAACGGCAAGCCGGTGTCCGACTTTGGAGCGAGGCGGGCGCACAATGTTGACGCGGCTGTATACGGGGCCAGGGCTGCTTATATCGGCGGTGCGGTGGGAACGGCTACCGTGCTGGCGGGACAAATGTTCGGAATTCCCATTTCCGGTACCATGGCTCACAGTTGGGTCATGTCCTTTGAAAATGAGTATGAAGCCTTTAAGGCATATGCGGAAAGCTATCCCGACTCTACCGTATTGCTGGTAGATACCTATGATGTACTGCACAGCGGTGTGCCCAATGCCATCCGTGTGGCAAAGGAAGTTCTGGAGCCTGAGGGAAAGAGACTGAAAGGGATCCGTCTGGATTCGGGAGACCTCGCCTATTTATCCAAGGAGGCAAGGAAGCTGCTGGACGATGCGGGGCTGAGGGACTGCATCATTGTGGCCTCCAACAGCCTGGATGAATATACCATTTCTTCCCTGAACAGGCAGGAGGCTTTGATCGACAGCTACGGCGTGGGTGAAAAGCTGATCACTTCCTCCACCACTCCCGTATTCGGTGCGGTGTATAAGCTGGCGGCAGTGGAGAGGGACGGGGAATTTGTGCCTAAGATCAAGATTTCCGAGACTGCGGAAAAGATCACCAATCCGGGTATCAAGGAGATATACAGAGTTTATGATAAGGAAGGAAAAGCGGTGGCGGATTATCTCACTGTGAAAGGGGAGAAGATCGATACATCGGGTCCGGTCCGTTACGTGGATCCCATACACTATTGGAAGAACAGAAGCTTCGTGGACTGTACCTTCAAGCCTTTGCAGAAGCAGGTCTTTAAGGACGGCGAGCTGGTGTATACGCTGCCGCCGCTGGATGAGATCAGGAATTATGTGAGGGATCAGCTGGAGCATGAGATATGGAAGGAAGAACAGCGTTTTGAGAATTCTCACACTCATTACCTGGATATGAGTCCTGCCATGTTTGAATTGAAGATGAGTCTGCTGCATGAGAAATAATATTTCGTATTTTTAAAGCGGAACAGAAAAAAACAGGGAATTGCGGATCAGTCGCGCAGTTCCTTTTTTCTTTTTAAAGATCAGGTAGTTGTTCTGATAAATATGGGAATGCTGATAGATTCTGTCCGGTCTGCTGCCAGAGAATCCGGATAAATAAAGCAATCTGTTGACAAATTTGTCTATAGGTGACAGTAGACACGCAAATATAAAAGGGAACCACAGGAGGAAACATTTATGGAGGATTACAGTCTGGGACTGGTGGAGAGCAGATTTGCGGATATTGTGTGGCAGAATGCGCCTCTCACAACTGCGGAGCTGACGAAACTCTGTGAAAAGGAATTGGGGTGGAAGCGGACTACGACGTATACCGTTTTAAAGAAGCTCAGTGGGCGGGGGCTCTTTGAAAACAGGGAGGGAATGGTGGTGGTACGGATGACAAAGGAGGACTTCTACGCGAGACAGAGTGAGGCTTATGTGGACCGCTCCTTTCAGGGATCTCTGCCGGGCTTCCTGACCGCGTTTACCTCCCGGAGGAGGCTGAGCGAAGACGAGGTAAAGAAGCTTAGGAAGATCATAGAGGAGAATGAGTGATGTGGTGGATGGCTTTGGAAAATTTTCTGTTAATAATGCTGGATATCAGTGCTCAGGCTGCGATCATCTTCTGTGTGCTGTTACTGGTCAGGTCAGTGTTTTTTCTCTGTAAAATTCCGAAGAAATATGCCTGTTTCCTGTGGATGATCCTGTTTGTCAGACTGTTGATCCCGGTGCAACCGGAAAGTCCTGTGGGTTTGTGGATAAAATACAGCGGACAGCCGTTCCCTGTGGAAAACATGAGCGATCATCCCTACAGTGCAGCCCCTGCGCAAGAGAAAGCTTCTGCGTCGGAGGACGTATATGATACAGGTAATGCTGATGAATCGGAGGAGATCCGGGTATTCTCCGCGAGAGCTGTCTCGGATACCTCTGATGTCAGAGCTTTTCCGTCAAAAGAGATAAGTCCGTTTTTGGGGTTGATCTGGGGGATTGGATGTCTGGGATTTCTGCTTTACGGCGGAATTTCTGTTCTGCTTTTAAGGAAAAAGCTGTTGTGCAGTATAAGGGGAGAGGATGACTGTTATCTGGTGGACGGCATACCCACTGCCTTTGTCATGGGGCTTTTTCCGCCCAGGATTTACCTGCCTTCGGAATTTGCGGGGGAGAATACAGCTTATGTGATCCTGCATGAGCGGATGCATGTCAGGAGAAAGGATCATCTGATCAAAATGGCGGCTTATCTCATCACCTGTTTTTACTGGTTTCATCCCTTTGTTTGGGCCGCGCTGGTATATTTGAGCAGGGATATAGAGCTGGCCTGTGATGAGGCGGTTTTGAGAGAGCTGGGTGAAGGCGGCAGGCAGGATTATGCGGATACGCTTCTCCGGCTCAGCGCCGGGAAACATTATTTTACGGGGGTGCCTCTTGCCTTTGGCGAAGGGAATACCGGGAGTCGGATTCGGCACATTATCAGGTATAGAAAACCTGCGGCCATAGCCGGGATCATTGCAGGTATTATGATCATTATGCTGACAGTGAGTCTGCTGACAGGCAGGCCGGCAGTGGAAGGCGGCGGGAGTGATAATGATCCTGCCGGACTGGAGAACAGTTTGTTTATTGCAGGTGGGAAAATCAGCCAGCCGGATATATCGAACATTACAGACCAGGAAGGCGGCCAGTTCCTTATGTATTATCCCGTGGAACTGCCGTCAGATCATGCGGTCACAATCTCCAGCAAGACGATGGTCATCATTGACGGAGAAGAATATGATATGGCAGAACTCTGTGATTCTGTCAATGGGGTCATGCCGGAAGTCAGGGAGTTTGACAAGTACATTGTGGTTGAGGGACATATCAGTCCTGATAATGGGTATTATGGCTTTTTCAACACGGAGAACAGACAATGGGAGTGGGGGGTTGTCGGTGCGCATCTTACATGGGACGAAAACTGGGAGACACTGGAAAATCCTCTGGAAAGTGTGATCTACGCGGATGGCGGGGACAGTCAGGGCGTCATTCGCGACTGGAAGACAAATATGATCGCTGTATTTGATCTGGAAAAGGAATATATTCGCGGTTTAAGGAGAGTGGGGGATGACATTACAATAACTATTGCCAGCATAGAATTT
>CAMWWF010000133.1 GCA_947177885.1 uncultured Lachnospiraceae bacterium | reverse complement strand
GATTTGATCTGAACAGCCTGAACAACTATGAATGTCAGGGAGATGATTTGATCTATCTGGATTCGGTATGGGATAAAGAGCGGGATATGTCCACAGGGACTCTTTATCAGGTAAATCTGGACGGCACGGGAGCACCGGAAGCGGTCTATACCGGAATCTCGGAGGACTGCTCCATACTGGAATTTGTTCTGGGAGAGGATGGCTTTTTCTATGTTTTAGAGCGAAAGAGGGAAGAGGACGGTACAGGCACACTTTATCTGCGGAAGACGGACAGCGATTTTCAGGAAATATATCTCCGGGTGATCGAAGACAAAGACCTGCAGCAGGCCACAGATTCTTTCGGATTTTTCTCCGATATGTACACGGACGGAAAAGGCAATATTCTACTTACCGACTACGACGGCCAGGGTTACTTTTTTGATGCGGATGGCAGCTATATAGGGAATGATATCATAGGAGTAACCCAGGGGGGGATGATAAATGCCGGAGAGCAGGGAATGTTCTTTGTCCAACAGGATTGGAGCGGCAGCGGTATGAATTACCTGTTCCAGAAAGTGGACTTTGCCACAGGCAGGCTTGGGAACGAAGAAAACAGGGATCTGTCGGCCGCCCGGCAGAGCCACACGGAAAACGGAACCGTCCTGAGCGGTCATGACCTTGGCATTCTGATATCCATGGAAAACGGGCTCTGGTCCTATGATTATGACACAGGTGAATGTACAAAACTGCTCGACTGGCAGAGTATGGGGGTGAATGGCAGCAATATTCTGGAGATCCGTCTCCTGGAGCAGGGATTTCCCGTGGAAAAGCTGGGCGGATATACGGAACCGCTGACAGGATCGACGGAAGGTGTGGCGCAATTAGGAATCATTCCGGAGATATCACCGGTTCTGGAAGCTTTTTCCTACAATCCGTTCCGGTCCGGAGGAGATGAACCGGAGATTGTCAGCATCGGATATCTGGACAGGGGATATGTACCGGAAAGGCAGACGATAACCATTGGCATGGCATATGTATCAACCATACGGCTGGGACAGCTGGTGCGAAGCTTTAACCGGTCCAATATGGAGTATGAGGTGGTCATAAAGAGCTATGAAGACATAGATGCCTTTACCAATGACCTGCTCTTTAACCCGTCAGAAATGGCGGATATGCTGGAACTGGGGTGGATCGATAAGGACATGCTGGAGGAAAAGGGGCTTCTGGAAGATTTAAGACCTTATATAAAGGAGAGCGATGTGGTGGGAGAGGACGATCTCATGGAAGTTGTCCTGGAGGCCTGCGAGAGCGACGGGAAACTGACCAGCATGATGGTGAGCTTTTCCGTCAATTCCCTTGGCACCACTGCGGAGACGGTTCCCAGAGACGGCTGGACTTACGATCAGCTCTTTCAGCTGGTCGGGGATTATCCGGATTCCAAGCTCCTGAATGTCTATAGTCCCAGAGCGGTATGGGCACTTCTGTCCCATACCATGGGCACATATATTGATTGGGAAAAGAGGGAATGTCATTATGATTCGCCGGAATTCATACATCTGCTGGAAAATATCAGGAGTCTGTCCTATCCGGAGAATCAGGAAGTTCAGCGGGTTTTTTACAGTGACGAGGAAACCCGGAAATTCCTGAACAGGGAGTATTTGCTCACGTATAACCATTATTATAGTCCTTACGATTACAGCAGGATGTATACACAGTATAAGGATAAGGCATGGGATGTGGGATTTCCCACCCGGGACGGAGAACTGTGTTTCCTTTTAAATCCCATGATGCAGTTTTCCATTTACAGCAATTCCCCCAACAAGGACGGCGCATGGGCATTTCTGGAATTCGTGCTGTCGGAGGAAGAGCAGAACTGGTACGGAAGTGAATTCGGAGGGTTTCCGGTGCGGAAGGACGCATTCGAAGCATACCTGACCAGGCCCTACGATGCCGTCCATAAAATGGCGGATGACTATACTTCCGAGGAGACCGTGGAAAAACTTCGGGAAGTAATGGCGCATTTATATGTGCAGCAGTACACTGAGAGCGGAGAAATTTCCAGGATCATCGATGAGGAGACACAGGCTTTCTTCGCCGGGGACAAAACGGTGGAACAATGTGTGGAGATCATACAAAACAGGGTACAGCTTTATCTGGATGAAAATTTCTGATCACACTATTCGCGGACTTCTTCCAGCCGCTCCCGCAGTGACAGGAAATCGCTGGGGCCGCAGTCCAGATAGAAACAGTGGAATCGGTATTCGGAGTATTCGTCTCCCCAGAGCTTTTTGGCCTGCTCCTGGAGGGACAGGATTTCCAGGTACCCCAGATAATATTTCAGATAGTTGCAGGGTTCCTGTGCAATGTAGGCATACACCGCGCGGATGGAGTTGCTGTTGGTGATACCGAAGCCTTCCAGAACCTCTGCGATCTGGTTATAAGAGGCGCCCTCATAATGGATCATGATATCCAGCATGGAATACAGGCACAGCTGCATACTGCGGTTGTGCTTTTCCACTTCCGTCATAACAGCATCGGCGCTGCGCCCCTGCTCCTGCATCAGTTCGGAGACATAGTCATAGGAGATAAATTCCACATACAGCGCCCAGCCCTCCAGGTAGCCGCCGTACCATAATAATTCTCTTGCAGGACGCTCTTTCTGCTCCAGAGCGTTCCGATTATTGTAAACTGTCTGGTAGAGATGACCGGGATAACCCTCATGAGCCAGTGTGGTATATAGCTCCAGACCTTTGGGGGTCTTACTGGTGTTAATGTGGATCGTGTTCTGGGTGGAATCATCCCTCGGAGAGGTAATATAAAAGGCAGGCGCCGTGTACTTTTCCAGACTGGGGGACACGGGTCTCACGGTAACAACTGTGGGCTCACCGGAGACAGGGGGAAACTGCCCCTGCATCCTCTTCTGCAGGTCTGCCAGCATCCCTGCGGCATCAGTGTAGGGAAAATCCGCCTGGGAGCTGTCCCCATTGTCTGCAAAATAGTCGGGATAGGCGGTCACGAGATTATGTATTGCCTCATATTCTTCCTTGAATTTGTTCACCAGAAGCAGCTGTATCTCTTCCACGGAGCGGTAAGAGCCTGTTTCCGAGATCAACAGGTACTGATAATATTCCTTTCCTGCTTCTGTGCTGCCCAGGCCCGACAGGGGAACGGCGTCATCCTCCAGCAGGATCAGTCCGTCGCCCAGGGCAATGTAGGCGGGCAGCAGGACCGTCTTCAGCAGGCGGTCATTTTGGGCAATGTAGGAATCTGCTTCGTCCCGGGTAATGATTCCCGACTGGATGAGAGGTGTTAAACGCTCCTCAAAGGTGGTCTGCAGAAAGTGTGTGCCATTTTCCAGATCGGATTTTGTGACAATAGTGTCACATTGCTTTCGCACTTCCTGCAGGGAAGAGGCAGGCATGATCAGACCTGCGGCGGCCTTCTCCTGTTCGAAGGCAAGAAGAGAGGCAAAGTATTCGTCTGTCTGATCCAGAAGGGCGAGATAGTCTGTAATATCCCGTTTGGAACGGAACGCATACTCTGCCAGCAGGATGGGAAGCTGGGACTGCATTCCCGAATTGGGAGCCAGGGGTTCATTATAATAAGGGTAATCTGCCATGGCCAGAGAATTTTCCAGAGAGCGGGTAAGCAGTGTGCAGAGCCAGGCGTCCGTATCGGAAAGATTCTCCGTATGTATGGATCTCAGTGCATTGACGGTATTCTCCATGGCGGCATGATCTTGCATGGAGTCCGTGCTGTCATAGCAGGCAAGGACCGGCTCATAATCGTATATACCGTAATTTTCCGGGTATGCCAGGGTATAATGCATATTCAGCGTGTTGGATCTCATTTCCTCCACAAACAGAGAGGAGGTAATATGGATAAAGCGCTTTTCATCCTGTTTATAGGTAAATAAGAACGCAGTAACGGCAGAGAAGGTAAGGAAAACGCTTATCGCCAGTGCCAGCTGCTTTGCTGAAAGTGGATTTCTGTGTTTCAAGTGGTTTCACCGCCGGAATTTTGAGATTGATTTAATATATGCGGGAAAATCCGGGACTATGAGTATCTGTCCGGCCGGTAATACTCTCATAACAGTTCAGGCGCGCTCAAGGGCGTGTTTGAACTGTTACGGCATTTCCGACAGGCTGCGCACATATGAGGCGGTGTTGAAACCCGCTTCTGCGCCGATTTCATTATACGCCTTCTGAAAATAATGAAATGCGTCTTTCATCAAACCACGCTCTTTCATTTCTGCGAACTTTGTTGAGACCATAACAACATTCCGGTTGCTTTTCGCTATCTCGTCCTGTATGTGAATGATCTCAGTGTAATTGTAATTTTCATTGCCGTTATAATTACCGATCCTGATCATAAAACACTTCTCGATACCGTTTTCCAACATTTCCCTGAGCATACATTCAAAATCCCTGCGGTATTCTTCCGGCGGCTTTGAAATATCCCCGTCCGATTCACCCTGGCACCAGAGCATGTATCTGTGACGTATAGTATATTCGTTTCGCTCAAGAAAGCTTACGGCGTCCTTTAAACGCTGCACGGCATCTGTTAAATATATTCCGCCCGGCTGCCACTGCGAGATCCGGCTGCCGCCCTTTGAGGCCGAAACTCCCACTACGGCCACGCCGGTATTTTTATAATATTCATTTACAAAAGCCGTGACCATAGAACCTGTTTTCATATGTCCGTCATCAATCCCGCCCTGTCTGTTTTCACTGCACCCGAAAGGTTCGGAAAGTATATGCAATGTGTCAGGTGAGGAAACGGCGCGGTATTCATAGCCGGCATTTTCTGTCAGCCTTGGGACTGTCTCAGGATAAGCGCCCGTGGAAATGCCCCGTCCCGCCATATTGGACTGTCCCATAAACATAAATAGATCGATGGTTTTTCTGCCAGACTTTTTCATATACGTAGATCCTGTTCTTTCTTTCTTCTCAATCTATTATAGCATGTGACATTTAAAATGGAAGTCTTCCTTAATGATTGACGAATTTCTTTGGAATTGATAGGATAATAGTGTGAGATGAATTTCGGCAACACAGCGTTTTCGCTGAATTTGGGTCGTCACACAGAGGCGACATGAAAGGGGATCGGATCAATGAGTGAAACAGCAAAGAAAGCAATCGAAGCGGGCAGGGCAGTGCTTGGGATCGAATTCGGTTCTACCAGGATCAAGGCGGTACTGGTAGACGAGACTCACGCGCCCATTGCCATGGGTACACATGACTGGGAGAACCGCCTGGAGAATAATATCTGGACCTACAGTCTGGAGGATATCTGGAGCGGTCTGCAGGGATGCTATAAAAGCCTTGCGGAGGATGTACAGGAAAAGTACGGCGTAAAGCTGACCAGGCTCGGGGCATTGGGTTTTTCGGGGATGATGCACGGCTATATGGCTTTCGACGGGGCAGGGGAGCTTCTGGTTCCTTTCCGCACCTGGAGGAATACCATGACGGAGGAAGCCTGTAAGAAACTGGTGTCCGTGTTCGACTTCAATATTCCCCAGAGATGGAGTATTGCCCATCTGTATCAGGCTGTCATAAATGAAGAGCCTCATGTGAAGAATATTGCTTATTTTACCACACTGGCCGGCTACATTCACTGGAAGCTGTCCGGCGAGAAGGTGTTGGGCGTGGGTGAGGCTTCCGGTATGTTTCCCATTGATTCTGAACGATGCGGTTATGATGAGAAGATGCTGGAGCAGTTCGACCGGTTGGTGGCTCCCAACGGCTTTAACTGGAAGCTGAAGGACATTCTGCCCGGGGTGCTGAGGGCAGGAGAGGCAGCAGGTACTCTGACAGCAGAGGGCGCAAAGCTGCTGGATCCCACGGGAACTTTGCAGGCGGGCATTCCCATGTGTCCTCCCGAGGGGGATGCGGGAACCGGCATGACGGCCACCAATGCGGTCAGGGTGCGCACCGGTAATATTTCCGCAGGTACTTCCATCTTCTCTATGGTGGTAACGGAGAAGGCGCTGTCAAAGGTTCATGAAGAGATCGATATGGTGACCACGCCTGACGGCAGCCCCGTGGCCATGGTGCATTGCAACAACTGTACCTCTGATCTCAATGCCTGGGTGGGACTTTTTAAGCAGTTTGCGGATACTTTTGGTATGAAGACGGATATGAATGAGCTATACGGAACACTTTACAAAGAGGCGCTGAAAGCGGACACGGACTGCGGCGGCTTGATTTCCTATAATTATTTTTCCGGGGAGCCGGTGACGGGCCTGAACGAGGGCAGACCTTTGTTCGTCCGTACTCCCGACGCGAAGTTTACGCTGGCCAACTTTATGAGAAGCAATCTTTACAGCGCCATGGCTACGTTGAAGATCGGCAACGACATCCTGCTGAAAGAGGAACAGGTAAAGGTGGATTCCCTGATGGGGCACGGCGGACTGTTCAAGACACCTGTGGTAGGGCAGCAGCTGATGGCAGCAGCTATGAATGCGCCTGTGACGGTAATGGATACCGCAAGCGAAGGCGGCGCCTGGGGCATGGCGGTGCTGGCATGTTACATGGCTGAGAAAGCGGAAGGCGAGGAACTGGCGGATTACCTGAGCGATAAAATATTTGCGGGCCAGAGCGGCACCACCATTGCGCCAGGGGCGGAGGACGTGGCAGGCTTTGACGCATATATTGAGAAGTACAAGAGCGCACTGGCGGCTGAGAGAGCAGCGGTGGAAAGTGTGTAAAGAAGATTCAGTTTTATATGAAATGAACATGTTAGTCGGAGTGTGGCAGAATGCAGGAAAAAATGAAGATACGAAAAGCCGGGCCGGATGATCTGTCAAGAGTTGCTGAAATATTTGTGTTTAACAACAGGGTAAACTATTTCCCCATATTTAAGGATGAGACATTTTCCTTTGGCGAGTTGCAGGTGGTCCCGCTGGCGGATCAATATTTTAAGAACGATGAGATCATAAAAAATCTGTATGTATATGATGATGGTCTGATCAGGGGCTTTCTGCAAAGAAAGGATACGGAAATCTGCAAATTATATGTGGATCCTTTTTTTCAAAGTCAGGGGGTGGGAAGTGCACTGATAGAATATGCAGTGAAGGAATTTCACGCGGATCACCTGTGGGCATTGGAGAAGAATACCCGTGCGGTTTCCTTTTATCAGAGGAATGGATTCCTTTTGACGGGAGAAAGAACTTATGAGGAGGGGACGACAGAATATCTTGTAAAAATGAAACAAGATCCGGCCGTGTAATGTCAGGGAGAGCAGGAGCGGTTTCGGAGTTGTGGAAATAGCCTCTGGGAATCTCAGGATGCAGAATCAGACATTGTGGTTAAAATGTATCCGGAAAGAGGGGGAAT
>CAMWWF010000132.1 GCA_947177885.1 uncultured Lachnospiraceae bacterium | reverse complement strand
TCCCCGTTTCCCGCATTTTATCATAATCAAATCCCGACGCATTATATACGTCTTTCTGATAATTATTATCCCAGCCGCACCCCTGCCTGCTCTCCTGCATTCCCATGGCAAGCGTGACTACAGTGGGAATTCCCTTTGACCGCTCTTCTCCCGAGCGCGCCTCATATATCCTGTATATCCCGGCAAAGAGCGCCAGGGACAGCACAACGGATAACGCAGCCGCCACCGGAAGCCTTTTATCCCGCTTTCCGATAAAATGCACCAGTGCCACCAGCGCCAGCGCCACATAGATGATCGTAGTGCTCTGACGCACCAGCTGCGCCAGTGTCAGCGTCAGAACCATTCCCGCCAGATGCCCTGCTCTTCCCTTCCTGCCATAGCGGCACAGAAAGAAGAATCCCAGAAACGCAAGAAATATGCTCAAAATATCCCCGTATACCCAGGGCGTGTAGAAAAACAGCGGGAAACAGAGCCCCGCCATCAGGCAGTACAGTACTTCCGTACAGAAGCCGCCGCCCCACTCTTTCACCAGCCGGTATCCCGTATAGACGATCCCCGTGACCGCCAGCGCATTGATCACCTGCAGCGGACGGTACTGAAAGGGCTCCGTCACATGATACAGCAATTCTGTCAGGGAGATCAGTCCCAGCTGGTAGGGATAAATATGACAGTAGCCTCCCTGCTTCAGAAAAGAAAAATCACCCATACAAAAATAAGAAGCCCCACCGTAAATAAAAGCCTGATCTCCCGTGGGCAGCCTCTCGCCCGAGAAGATCCACCAGATGCTCACCGCAAAAGCCCATACCGATATCAGCACGGCGATCCCCTCCGAAAGTATCCGACGGATCTTATCGCTGATCCGCCGTTCCAGCCGGATCAGGCCCCCAAAGAGGATACAGCAGAACACTGCCGCCAGGAGATTTGCCGCCACACTGTCCCGCTTGTGAAACAGGATCTCCTCCCCGCCGGGCAGCATATACCAGGTGTCCGCCAACGCACATATGACAAGGAGCAGCATCATCGCTGCTCCCGCTGTTCTGATGATCCCCAGGCTTATCTTAATCATCCTCTTATACATTAAAGCAACTGCCTCCCACGAACTCCCTGCAGATGGAATTGTTGGGCAGACCCTCGCTGGGCATCCCCAGGAAATAATTCAGGAACTTCAACAGCCTCTTCGCCTCATAATATTCCGGATCCCCCTTGGGAATCTGGAACAACAGCGGCTCGGCAAAAGTCTTCAGCACTGCCAGCTCGTAAATCTGCGCGGAATTGAACATAGCGTCAGCGTCCTCCTGAAAGGGGAATATATTTTCCTCTTCCCCCCTGCGGACGGAAGACCACATGGCAATGGTACCCTGTGCCGCCGTCCCTCTGGTGCGGGCATCCCGGATCATCCTGCGCAGCAGCCGCCCGTCCGTGGTGGGAATACGGTTGTGCGCGTCCACATTCAGAGTGGTCAGGGCACTGATATAAATCTTGTACTTGCTCTCGTCCGGCAAAGCATAGGACATCTTTTCGTTTAAGCCGTGGATCCCCTCGATCACCAGAATGTCATCCGCTCCCAGCTTTTTGAAATTCCCCTTATACTCCCTCTTTCCGATCTTAAAGTTAAATTCCGGAAGCTCCACTTCCTCGCCTGCCAGCAGCTTCGTCATGTCTTCATTGAACTGTTTTACGTCGATGGCCTCCAGACACTCGAAATTATATTTGCCGTTCTCGTCCTTCGGAGTCTTCTCCCTGTCCACAAAATAATTATCCAGCGCGATGGGATGGGGCATCTTCCCCAGGGTCCGCAATTGAATGGAAAGCCTGTGGGAAAAGCTGGTCTTACCGGAGGAGGAAGGCCCGGCGATCATCACAAACTTCACATTACCGCGGTCTGTGATATCCTTCGCGATCTCAGCAATCTTGCGCTCCTGTTCCGCCTCCTGGATCAGCAGCAGATCACTCAGGGACCCGCTGCATATCTGGTCGTTCAGGTCGCCTACCGTCTCAATCCCGATCTTCTTTCCCCACTCTGTGGAAACCTTCATGGTCTGGAAGAGCTTCTTCTGCTCCTTAAAAGGTTCCACCACCATGGGATTCTTTTGCGTGGGCAGAAGCATCATAAATCCCTCGTCATAGGCGATCACGTCAAACCACTTCACATATCCCGTATGGGGCAGCATATATCCGTAATAATAGTCATAATAGCCCTGGATCTCATATACATTCACGGAAGAACTCATGCGGTATCGGAACAGCTTCTCCTTGTCCCTCATCCCATGAGTCCTGAACAGCTCCATTGCCTCCTCCAGCGGGTAAGAACGTTTCTTAAAAGGAAGCTTCTCCGCCACAAGCTGCCGCATGCGCTCCCTGATCTTATCCGCATTTTCATCTGTGGCCGGTATTCTTCCATCGGAGCTTACATAGTGGCCGTGCCCGATGGCAAACTCCACTCTGGTGTTCTGTGCCGTCTCCGCACCGAACAGATCATGTACCGCCTTTAAGAACAGCATGGTGGCCGTTCTCACATAGGTCTTGTATCCCACGCTGTCCTTTAAGGTAAAAAAGTCTACCCTGCAGTCCTTTGTGACCTTCTTGAACAATTCCCTGATCTTGCCGTTGGCAGCCGCCACAGCGATCGTTCCCCCATAATTCTCCTGATACTCCACCGCAATGGTCTCAAAAGAAGTTCCCTGCTCATACTGTTTCTGTTCCCCACAGATCGTAACTGTGACCATATCCTGTACCGTCCCTTCTCAAATAATTCAATGCCGCCGTTCATCCGCGCTGCTCGTCCGCCTGCAGCAGAAGAAGTGCTCTTTCCAGATGTTTCAGTTCCAGAAAAAGCTCCTCTTTTCTGGTCCCGCTCTTTTGGGAGCCCTTCCGCTCAAGCTGCGTGATAAGCTCCTCCACCGTCCGCTTCCGCTTCAAAAGATACTGCCTCAAAACCGGATGCTTTCCCAGAAGAAGCTGTTTACCGTACAGGTCATACAATTCATCCCGCATCTCTTCCCGCCTGCCGGATACCTCATATTCCGTCAGTTCATCATCCTTCGACCCCCATATGGGAGTCTGATCTGCGGACAAATTTCGCCCTCTGTATACCGCCCTCATGGCAAAATAGTACTTGCCATCCTCATAAATCGCCTCTTCCTCCGTGATCAGAAAGCCTGCCTTTCTTAAAAAAACACGAAATTCCGGTATCTCCGACTGAGGCTGCAGGATCAATTCCGAAAAAGCCCGGGTCTTTTCACCGCCCTCCGTCAGAATCTTCTCCATCAGCCTGCCGCCCATGCCCGCACAGATGAGAGTCTGTGCCTCCCCTCTATGATATGCGGAAAGCCCGTCCGACAGCCGGGTCTCTATGTACTCTTCCAATCCATGGGAAGCAATATGTTCCACAGCACCGGAAAGCGGCCCTTTCCTTACATCCATGGCAAGGCACTTCGGACATTTTCCCGTCTGCACCAGATAAATGGAAAGAAACGCATGATCGCAGCCCACATCCGCCACACAATTGCCTGCCGTTACCATGTCCGCAAGCATCCGCATCCGCCCGGACAACACCACTGTTCTTTCTCTTTTCCCGCTTTTGCCATTGACCGCACTGCTTTTGCCTTCTGTCGCTTTTTCCCGTTTTACCCTGTTTTCCTGATCTGCCACAGACTTTCGGTTACTCCTGTTTTCCTCATCTTCCACAGGCTTTCGGTTACTCCCGTCTCCCTGATTTGCTGCAGGCGTCCCGGTTAACTCTTTTCCCACATCTGTCACATATTCCCTTTTTAACGAATGATCCGATCCCGTCATCAGTCCAGATAGTCCTTCAGCTTACGGCTGCGGCTGGGATGACGCAGTTTGCGCAGCGCCTTTGCCTCAATCTGTCTGATCCGCTCACGGGTCACATTAAATTCCTTGCCCACTTCCTCCAGTGTACGCGCTCTTCCGTCGTCCAGGCCGAATCTCAGGCGCAATACCTTCTGTTCTCTCTCTGTCAGCGTGCCCAGCACTTCCACCAGCTGCTCCTTCAACAGAGTGAACGCCGCCGCATCCGCGGGCACGGGTACATTGTCATCCTGGATGAAGTCACCCAGATGACTGTCCTCCTCCTCGCCGATGGGCGTCTCAAGGGAAACCGGTTCCTGGCTGATCTTTAAAATCTCGCGGACACGTTCCACAGGCATATTCATCTCCTCCGCGATTTCCTCGGGAGACGGCTCCCTGCCAAGCTCCTGGAGCAGCTGCCTGCTGACACGGATGAGCTTGTTGATGGTCTCCACCATGTGTACGGGAATACGGATCGTTCTCGCCTGATCGGCGATCGCTCTGGTGATGGCCTGACGGATCCACCATGTGGCATAAGTGGAAAACTTATAACCCTTGCGGTAATCAAATTTCTCCACCGCCTTGATCAGTCCCAGATTTCCCTCCTGGATCAGATCGAGGAACAGCATGCCCCGTCCCACATATCGCTTGGCAATGCTGACCACCAGACGCAGATTTGCCTCCGCAAGACGCTTCTTCGCCTCCTGATCTCCCAGCTCCATCCTCTTGGCCAGCTCGATCTCCTCCTCCGCGGACAAAAGGGGAACCTTGCCGATTTCCTTCAGGTACATACGGACAGGATCCTCAATATTGATGCCGTCCGGAACAGAGATGTCCAGATTCTCCACATCCACCTCATCCTCGTCCGTGAGAATGATCTCCTCGTCATCCACATCATCTTCGGTAATACGCAGCACATCCACGGTGTTCTGTTCCAGGATCTCCAGAATCTTTTCAAACTGCTCCTCCTCCAGGGGCATGTCCGCAAAAAACTCATTGATCTCCTGATACTCCAGAACATTTTTCTTCTTTTTGGCGAGATTCAGCAGTTCCTTTACCTTCTCGTCAAATTTTGCCTGTGTGTTTTCATCCATTGTATTGGTTCCATCCTTCCTTATAGACTGCCCTTAGTCTTCACTTTAATCAAGGGAAATATGCGTTCGGGCAAGCTCCTCCAGAGCTTTCTTGCCCTCTATTACCTGATTCAGGGCATTTACATCCGTTCCCAGCTTTGCCGTATAATATTCATAACTGTTCTTCTTTACCGCAAGCACAATATCATGAAACGCCTTCTCGCGCTCCTGAAGTGTGGTGAGCTCCGGCAGATTTGTGTGAAAAAGCTCCGCTGCCGCCCTCTGCTCCTCCTCGTCCTCGAACATACTGATAATACCCGCAGGATTATAATCCCCCTGCTCCAGTTCCCGGAACAGCCTCTCCGCCACCCTGCGATACAGGTCCTCCGTAAAATCCTCCGCGGTAATATATTTTTTGATCTTTTCATAGAGCGAGGGCTCGTCCGTCACCCAGGTGATCAGCAGTCTCTGGGATTTCTTCGCCTTCTCCTCCGGCTTATTCTTCTGCTGTACACCGGACCTGGGCCTCTCGACAGGTCTTGCCAGCCCTGTCTGCGCCGCATAGTTTGTCACCAGCTTTCTCAGGTTCTCTACACCGATAAAATACTTTTCCGCAACCGCCTGCAGATAATTATCCCGCTCCACATCCTCCGTAAACTCACAAAGCTTTCCGGCAATCTCACGGTGGAACTTCGTCTTGGACTCCGGATCGTTCATATCGAACCGGCCCTCTAAAATACGGATCTCGAAAAAGAAGCTGTTCTCCGCCTGGGCGATCCGCTCTTCAAACGCCTCTCTGCCCAACGCTTTCATGAACTCGTCGGGATCCTTGTAGGGGCGCATATTGATGACCTTTGCCGTCAGTCCCGCTTCTCTCAGAATGCCGATCCCCCTGAGCGCCGCTTTCACCCCTGCCCCGTCGCTGTCGTAAGCCAGGAACACACTGTCCGTATACCGCCTGAGCAGATTGGCCTGCTCCGGGGTAAAGGCAGTCCCCAGGGAAGCCACCGCCTGCGTAAAGCCCGCCTGATGCATGGCGATCACATCCATGTAACCCTCGCAGAGAATGATATTCCCGCTTCTGGCCGTCCTCGCGAAATTCAGTCCGTAGAGATTCCTTCGCTTGTCAAAGACGGGAGTCTCCGGCGAATTCAGGTATTTCGGCTCCCCGTCGCCCATCACGCGTCCGCCGAAACCGATGACCCGGTGGTTGATGTCCTGTATGGGGAACATCACCCGGTTCCAGAACTGACTGACCAGGCCGCGCTTCTCCGAATTGACGGCAAGTCCCGCCTCCTTGATGATCTCATCCTCAAAGCCCCTGTTGCGGAGGTACTGCACCAGCTCGGCGCCGTTCTTTGCCGCGAACCCGAGCCCGAATTTATGCATGGTCTCATCAGACAGCTCTCTTTTGTTCAGATACTCGTAACCGATCTTACCGCGGGGATTTCTCAGCTGATAATAGAAGTACCTGGCCGTCTCCTTATTGACCTCCAACAGTCTGGCTCTTCTGCTCTCCCGCCTGCGGGCCTCTTCACTGTATTCCTCCTCCGGCAGCTGCACACCGGCACGATCGGCAAGCAACTTCACCGCCTCAGGAAAGGAATAATTCTCATACTTCATGACAAAAGTATATACATTTCCGCTGACGCCGCAGCCGAAACAGTGAAACATCTGCTTATTGCCCGATACGGAAAAGGATGGCGTCTTCTCATTGTGAAAGGGGCAGCAGGCCCAGTGATTGCTGCCCTTCTTCTGCATTTTCAGATATCCTGAAATGACCTCCACTATATCGTTTTTTACCCTGACTTCCTCTACAAGTTCTTCCGAATAATGCATTTATTCCTCTCTCAGAGCGCCCATGACTTCGGAATATAGATCGTATCGTATGTAGCGATCGCAAAACGATCCGTCATGGCTGCTATATAATCACATACCACCTGCTCCCTGGGTTCCCCCTCCGACAACAGGTCTAAAAATTCCTCCGGCAGTTCATCGATATGCTTCATGTAGTGCTGGTAAAGCGTCTCCGTCAGTCTCTCCGCCTTGCCCTCCTCGCTTTTCGCCACCGGATTCTGATATACATTTTCAAACATAAACTGCCGCATATCCATCATTGCCTTCGCAATGGGGTCCGACATGCAGATATCGTTCTTTCCCATACTGTTGGTGACAATGTCATGTACAAAGTGATCCAGCCGCTCGCTGGGAGTGCAGCCGATCACGTCACGGATCTCCGTCGGCACATCCGTCTCCTTCAGGATACCCGCCCTCACAGCGTCGTCCATATCGTGATGGATGTAGGAGATCTTATCCGAAAGCCTGACTACCTTGCCCTCCAGAGTGTGAGGCTTTCCGGTCGTCTGGTGATTCAGTATGCCGTCCCGGACCTCGTAGGACAGATTCAGCCCCTGCCCGTGTTTTTCCAGTCTGTCCACCGTCCGCACGCTCTGATGACTGTGTTCAAAGCCGATGGGGCATATACGGTTCAATGCCCTCTCTCCCGCATGCCCAAAGGG
>CAMWWF010000131.1 GCA_947177885.1 uncultured Lachnospiraceae bacterium | reverse complement strand
ACCTTCCGCTCCGGCAATGAGTATTTCGGCCTGAAGATACAGTATGTAAGCGAAATCATACCATTTCAGGCGATAACGGCTATTCCGGAGACGGAGGATTATATCAAGGGTCTGATCAATCTCAGGGGAAAGATCCTTCCCGTGATCGATGTGCGGCTCAGATTCAACCAGGAGCCTTTTGAGTATAATGACAGAACCTGCATCATCGTTATCATAGTCAAGGATACGATGGTGGGGCTGGTAGTGGAAGAGATCGCAGAGGTTGTGGAGATCAGTGCCGAGAGTATCCTGCCTCCCCCGACCATTATGCGGGGTGACAGAATTCAGAATAAATATGTCTACGGAATCGGACGGGTCGGGAATACCGTAAAGCTGTTGATCGATCCCGACAAATTGTTAAATGATAATGACCTGTCTATTACAGAACAGGCCGGTGACATGGCTGAAGAGGATGAAAGAGAGGTATAACGTTATGAAAAACTTAAAAATCAGAACAAAGCTGATATTGGGATTTGCTGTTCCTGTCATATTGACGATCATCAATGTGCTGGTGGGAGTAATTGTTACTAATATTGCTGTTGCGGACATAAGCGCATTGAACCAGACGGGTGCGGATCAGATTGCGGCAGGACTGGATCAGCTGGTTGCTGAGATCAGCCAGCTGAACGAAGACGGTGCTGAAGGGATCAATGCTGAATTGGCGGAGATGACCAATATCGGCAGCGGTGAAAAAGAGGCGCTGATGGAGTTTGTGAATACTGGCAAGGATAACAGAATTGCCACGTTGGCAGAATATGGCGAGCGGCTGAAGGTATTTGTGAATGAAGGCAAGGATAACAGAATTGCTACTCTCAAGGCGACGATGGGTATATCTAATATCATCAGTATTATTCTTTTGGCAGTTTCTGTTATTGTCACTCTTGTGATCAGCACGGCATTGATCAAAACGATCGCTCAGTCCGTAAGACAGTTGTCCAGTGCAGCGAAGGAAATCGCTATGGGACGTGTCAATAACATCCAGATGACCAAGTATGCAAACGATGAATTCGGCGATCTGGTAGATGAGTACAATATTGTTATTGACAATATCAAGTATCAGGCAGGTATTGCGGAGGAAGTATCAAACGGTAATCTGACGGTAGAAGTTACTCCCAAGTCCGCAGAGGATGTATTGGGCGTATCTCTGAAGAAACTGGTGGATGACAATCATAATGCTCTGAGCAATATCAATGATGCGGCATATCAGGTAACCATCGGTTCTTCCCAGGTGGCGGACGCAAGCCAGTCTCTGGCACAGGGTTCTACAGAGCAGGCGAGCGCGGTTCAGCAGATCACAGCGTCCATTGACGAGATTGCTGACAAGACAAGAGAGAATGCCGAGCAGGCAAATTCCGCGGCAGAACTGGTAGAAAAGGCTATTCAGGATGTAAACCAGGGTAATGCGCAGATGCGGGATATGATGGCTGCAATGGAGGATATCAACAAGGCTTCCGAGAGCATTTCTACGATCATTAAGACGATTGACAATATTGCGTTCCAGACCAACATTCTTGCTTTGAACGCAGCAGTAGAGGCGGCAAGAGCCGGTGAGGCAGGTAAGGGATTTGCGGTAGTTGCAGAAGAGGTCAGAAGCCTTGCTGCTAAGAGTGCGGAAGCGGCAGCGGAGACAGCGGATCTGATCGAAGACTCCATCGGTAAGGTTGGTGCCGGTTCCAAGATTGCGGATGAGACGGCGAAGGCGTTGAGCGTGATCTCCGATGTGGTACAGCAGAGCGAAGTTATCATCAACAATATTGCGGAATCTTCCAATTACCAGGCAACCGCCATTGCGCAGATCGAGCAGGCGATCTCACAGGTTTCACAGGTGGTTCAGACCAATTCCGCTACCAGCGAACAGTGTGCTGCTGCAAGTGAAGAATTGTCCAACCAGGCATCCCGTATGCGCGAACTGCTTTCCGTATACAATCTGGGCGGCAAGAAGAACACTTCCTTCAAGGAAAGCTCCGCAGTTTCCGGTGCAGGCAATGAGCAGATCATTTCTCTGGGCGACGGATTTGACAAGTATTGATCCACCGCTTTTCAAAAGGTATAAGCTGTAATTGATAAGAGGCATCCCCATAGTGATAAGGGGGTGCCTCTTTTTGGTATTATGGAGGGATATGGTCAGAAACTGTTACAGATGAGATAAAACAGGATCATTTCCCGTCCCGCGGCTTGGGTTTATATTGTTCCTCGCCGGACTCAATGTAGAGTATAAAGTCATTGATCTCCTTTTCTGTCCATCCGGCAGCACGCAAACCTAAAAGCAGTCTTGCCACCTCAGTCATATTCATTTTGTCACAACCTTTCTGCGAATCCTTATATTATTGGTTTCTGGTTATATTGTAACGGTTGTATATTTTATAGTTAATACTTCTGCAGTTTGAGATTGCCCGCAATAAGGCATTGTAACAGATCCATTTATTGTTGACTTTGGCGGAGAAAGGTGTATAATTAAAACATACGTTGCAAAACAGATGATGCAGAACAATGCGTCAGGCATACCTGCCTGACGCATTGACCGCAGGAATAGAGGAGGATTTTGTATGCCGCCGAAAGCAAAATTTTCGAGAGATGAGATAGTGGAAGCCGCATTGACCATTGTCCGGGAGGATGGTATCCAGGCACTGACGGCCAGATCGCTGGGAGACAGGCTGGGGAGTTCGGCAAGGCCGGTCTTTACCGTGTTCCAGAATATGGAGGAGGTGCAGGGCGCGGTTCTGAAAGCCGCAAAGGTGCTCTATAAGGGATATATTGAGAGAGGATTGCAGGAAACGCCTGCTTTCAGGGGTGTTGGAAGGCAGTATATCCTTTTCGCCACAGAGGAGCCAAAACTGTTTCAGCTTTTGTTCATGGCGGAACAGGAGAGTATTCCTGATCTTGCGGAGGTATTGATGCTGATAGACGAGAGCTATGACAGGATCCTTGCCTCTGTTGAAACCGGATATGGACTGACAGGGGCTGCTGCCGAGAGGCTGTATCGCCATATGTGGATATATTCTCACGGGATCGCTTCTCTCTGTGCCACGAAAATGTGTCATTTCAGCGGAGAGGAGATCGACGGGATGATGGCGGAGATAGTCGGCAGCCTGATCAGGAAGAGAAAGGAAAGCATTTTTCAAACAAGCTCCAGTGCGGAGGAAACAACGGCATATGAAAGTTGAATGGAATGGGAACAGCATCGGGGAGGGGGAGGAAAATGATAGAAGTCAAAAATCTTACTAAATTTTACGGGAACGGTGAGAGCCGTTTTCAGGTGTTAAAGGGAATCAGCCTGAGAATAGAGGACGGTGATTTCCTTGTGATCCTGGGGGCGTCAGGTTCGGGAAAGTCTACTCTGCTGAACGCGGTTTCAGGGCTCGAGCGTCCGGATGGAGGGAATATATTCTATGATGCGGAGGATATTACGACGTTGTCAGACAGCGGTCTTACGGAGTTTCGAAGGGAAAATGTGGGATTTATTTTTCAACAGTATTATCTGCTGCCGAATCTGAATGTGGATAAGAACGTCAGGATGGGAGCTGATCTGGCGGGAAACAGGGATTACAGGGAAGTCATTGAGGCGGTAGGACTGGCGGATAAGCTTTTCAAATATCCGGGGGAGCTTTCCGGAGGCCAGCAGCAGCGGGTGTCGGTTGCCAGGGCGCTGGCGAAGAAACCGAAAGTACTGTTCCTGGATGAGCCTACCGGGGCATTGGACGAGGAGACGGGAAGGCAGGTACTGGATTACATATGCAGGCTGCAGGAAGAGTATGGCTTTACCGTTGTGATGGTAACCCATAATCTGAATATCGCCGAGATGGCAAAGACAGTGATCAGAATGAACAGCGGTAAGATATCGGATGTGTACAGGAACGAGACACAGAAGACCGCATATGAGATAGGATGGTAGAAATGTGCGAAGAAGTTCCGGGTTGTCCGGCGACTTCGCAGGGGCTGCGGAATGAAAAGCGGACCGGGCGGAAAAGAGAAGATTCGGTTCGTATTCGGCAGACTTCGGGTTTGGGAAAGGTTGGAGCAGAGATATGGTTATCGGAATAAGGGATCTGAAAAAATTATTGGGAATATCGGTGGTGGTGTGTTGTGCGGTCTTTGTCTGTGCGCTTTTTCTCAATTATAATGCCGATGTTGCCGGGATCAAAGATGAGATAACGGATCCCCGGGGGATCATTCTGTACGAGGCCGTCGTACTGACCGGAAAGGTGGTGTCCGCCGTCTCAGGGGGATGTCTGGTGCTGACCTCTGTGGTCATGCTGTTTTTTTATATCAAGAATTATATTGACAGTCATGGGAAGGAGCTTGGCATCTTAAAGGCCATGGGGTATTCCAATCTGAGAGTGGCGGGACATTTCCGGGTGTTCGGACTCAGCGTTCTGCTGGGCGGCGTGGTCGGTTATATCGGAGCCTGGCTGTATATGCCGGTTTTTTATGAGATCCAGAACAGGGAGCGGTTTTTCCCCGATATGCAGCCGCAGCTGCATCCGGGACCGGTCCTCTTCCTTATTGTGCTGCCCACGCTCTTCTTCACGGGACTGTCCGTTCTGTATGCATGGTCAAAAATGAGGAAGCCTGTGCTTCATCTGTTGAGGGAGGTGCAGGAGAGTGGGGGAAGAAGTACCGGCCGTTTTGGCGGAGCGTACTCCCACAAAAGATGTCTGAGGAAGGAGCGGGATGTCTCATATCCGGATAAAACATTATCTGCCGAAGGACAGCCGGTGAGACGGCTGCCGGGTGGGGACAGAGAGCCGAAGGATCTGTCTTTCCTGCGGGATCTGAGGAAAAATACGCTGAGGAGCCGAAAGATCCTTGTGTTCTTTGTGGCATTTTCCTCATTTTGCTTTGCGTCCATGACCCAGATGTCCATGGCCATGGATGAACTGGCAAGCGAGGCTATGGCGGTCATGATGATATCCATCGGTCTGATCCTTGCTTTTATGACGCTGCTGCTATCCCTGTCCAGTGTGATGAAAGTCAACACGAAGACCATCGCCATGATGAAAGTGTTCGGATATTCCCGGAGGGAATGCGGCAGGTCTCTGCTGGGCGGCTACAGGCCAGTGTCATATACAGGCTTTGTGATCGGGACGGCGTACCAGTATATGCTCCTGAAGATCATGGTCTCAGTGATATTTGCGGATTATGAGGCCATACCGGAATTCCGCTTTGACATAAAGGCATGCATTCTGTCACTGATCACGTTTATCATTGCATACGAAGCTGTGATCTGTTGTTATACCCGAATGATCGGCAGGCTTTCCATCAAGACGGTTATGACGGAATAGTAACAGCTCGGCAGAAGGCTGAATTATTACGTTTGGCAATATTTTATTTCTGGTTATTGCGGAAAAAAGGATAACTGTTATAATGATATATGAGACGGAAAATTCATTTAATGGTTATCCGGAATCGTTGGGGAAATTTTTTGCGATACTTCCTGATGCTTCCCGATACCGGAAAGAGACAGATGCGATGGAACAGAAGCCGACTGTGTCAGATAGAGCGTGGAAAATGATCAGGGTGATTCTGCTGCTGGGAAGTGTACTTGCGGCGGTGAAACTGATCTTTGTCGATTATACCCTTGACGAGGAATATCAGATCGTGATGGCATACCGCAATCTGCAGGGCGATATGCTGTTTAAGGAAATGTGGGAGCCACATCAGACTTCTGCTTTTTTTTGTGCCGGCCTGATGTGGGTCTACAGGGCGGTAACGGGTACCTTTACAGGAGTGATACTGTACCTTCGGGTGGTTACGACGGGCATACAGCTTGCCCTCACTTATTTCGTATACCGGACGCTGATCCGGGATATGAAGAAGGAGTATGCCTTTTTGCTGGCGATACTGTATTTCAATCTTGTTCCGAAAAATATCCAGATTCCTGAGTTCGGAAATATGCAGCTGTGGTTTCTCACGGCCGGTATCCTGCTCATGATGAAATATTACCATGATCTGGAGCGGGAACAAAAGAGCAAGTGGTATCTGCCCGCAGGCGTGGGGATCGTATTGTCCTGCGAGATACTGACGTATCCCACCTGCATCATCTTATTTCCTTTTTTCCTGATCTGGATCCTGGCGAGATCCGGAAAAAAGCGTTGGAGGGACTGTCTGATACTGACTGTAACCTGTGTGGTGTGCGGCGGCCTGTGGCTCATGTATGTGTTCCGGAACGTAAGCCTGCAGGAATTCGGTGAAAATGTAAGCAGGCTCATTTCATACGATACGACCCATGAGATATCGGGTATGACGGAAGAAAAGACATATACCTATGCGGATAATTTTGTGCTGTGGGGAATATGGCTTACCGTGACAGGCGCGGTAAGCGGTCTGCTTTGGCTTATTGTGCGGCGGTCATTGGAGAGAAAAGACAGGAAATGGGACAGAAAGGCAGGATGGCTGATCTATCTGACCCTGGCCATCGTGACAGCAGAGCTTGTGCAGCTCTATTACTGGGCAATACAGGGCATAGGGTATGAATACCTACAGATACATCTGCTGCTGATCTGGCTGTCGGCCGTTCTTGTGTGGTCCTGGGCGGACCAACGCAGAAAAAAGCTTTTCTGGGGAGTGCTGGGAACACTGGTGGCATATGCGGGAGTGATGTATATAAGCGACCTGACCCTGTACTATACACTGCCCCACGGTTCCCTGGGGATTGTCTTTGCGGCGGCGGTCATTATCTATGCTCTGGAGAAGGTTATGGGGGAATCGGGGAAGCCATGGGTGTATCTTCTGACGGTAAGCCTTTGCCTTTGCTGTATCTTTGGAAAAGGGTTTACCCTGCGCGGCGGAAAGAGCAACAATACGATCCTGAAGGTCGGGGGAATCATGAAAGACGGACCGGCGGCGGGTATACTGACAGATTACATCGGTGCGTATATTTATAATTCCAATTATGAGTTCTACCGGGAAAATCTGGAGACGGGGGAAAATGTGCTGATCGTGGTGGGAATAGTGCTGGCACCGGGAACAACGGCATATCTCTTTGACGATTATGAGGTGTGCCATTATTCTGTAGTGGATCCCACCAGTTATGATGAGAGGCTTCTGGAGTATTGGGAGCAATATCCCGATAAGAAACCGGATGTTATTATTGTGGACTGTTGGTACGGGGAACTGCGGGAGCCGACGGATAGTTGGATCATGCGTTATATCGAGGAGGACTTTGGCTATACGGCCGTTCTGGATGGCGATTATGTGCGGTTCTACCGGAGATGAGGGGAAAGGTGTAACAGTTCAGCAGAAGGCTGAACTGTTACGGAAAGGCAGCCGGAATGAGGTAAATTCCTTGAATTATGGTGAAGAATAGGGTAAAATTGGTATAGTTTTGTTCCTGTGGATAACGAATGGAGTAATTGCTGATAAACGGTTCATAAACAGGGTCTGCACTAAATAAAAA
>CAMWWF010000130.1 GCA_947177885.1 uncultured Lachnospiraceae bacterium | reverse complement strand
GGCGACCACCGAGATCTACACAAGGAGTATCGTAGGCAGCGTCAGATGTTTATAATAGACAGTTCCTCCCTTGGACGCGTTCTTGGGAATATTGCCGTCATTGACGCCCAGGAAAAAAAGCACCTTCACCTGCTTTAAACGGGTGCGCTCCATATCTCCCACCACCACTCTGTCCACATTTTGGGGAATGGTGCCCACCTGGATCTCGCCGAAACCCGCCTCCAGGATCTCCCGGAACTCCGGCAGGGGAATGGTCTCCTCCCCCAGCAGTTCGTATATCTGATCCAGCAGTTCCATGACCAGCCTGTAGATCTGGGCATACTCACGGGCTCTGGGCAACTGTCCCTGTTCCTCAAACTGTCTTTCATATTCTACCAGTTTATTTTGCACCTTATTCTGCACCAGAAAATCATACAGCCCGTCAATATAGTCCTTTACCCTCCCCTCCTTCTTCATGGCCAGGGGAGAAAGCTGTTCCATCATCCGCTCTCTCAGGTGATTGATGCGCTCCAGGGCCTCCTCGTCCTTTTCCATCTTTTCCGTCTTATGGGTAAAAAGGCGGCTGTAACTGCGATAGCCCCGTATCCCCGTGCGTATCACATAATTTTCCAGCTCGTCTATCTCAGACCGCTCCAGATCGGCCATTCCGCTCCTCAGATAATGGAACACCGCCTCATAGGTAAAATTCTTCTCAAAAAGCTCCAGTGCGCTCTTAATGAACTCGATCATGGGATTTAAGGCAATCCCTCTGGTCCTGTCAATAAAGCAGGGAATTTCCATCTGGGCGAACTCCGTCTCCACAAAGGGAGCATACCCCTCCAGATCCCCCATGATCACCGCAATATCGCGATAGGCCAGCCCCTGCTCTCTGACCAGTTCCCGGATCTTCAGCCCTGTCTGGTGCACCTCATCCCTGGGCGTAGTGGTTTCGAAGAGACGGATCTCCGACTGCTCCTCTCCGTATGGCTGAAAGGGATAGCGGAACAGATTCTTTTCCAGATGCCGCAGTGCAGGCGCCTGTTCAAAGCGGTGATAAGTGCCGATAAAGACATCCTTTTCTCTGGGAATTCCCGCCTCCTTCGCCAGCTTCTCCAGATCCGCCACTGTCTTTTTACTCAGATAAAACAGCTTCTGCTCCCCGTCCTTCACATAGGGATTTTCTCCCTGGCCCAATGTGACGGTCAGGATCACTTCACCGCAGACCTGCATCAGTTCCCGGATCAGACGGTTCTGGATCGGCGTAAAGCCGGTAAAACCGTCAAATACCACCACGCTGCCCGGAAGCAGCTTTGATTTATGCAGGGAACGGCGCAATACATCCAGCGTTTCCTCGGTGGTGATGAAATTGCCTCTGATATACTCTGTGAAGCCCTTATACAAAGTCTCCAGATCTTTCAGCTTTCCCGCCAACGCCCCCCGTCTGCCGGCATACGCGATCAGCTTTGACACATCCTCCGTGCCGATGCCGTACTGCATGAACTCCGAGATGGCGCTCTTCACCTCATGGATGTAGCCCTGCCTGTGCAGAAAGCTCCCCAGCACGGGCAGCTCTTCCTTTAAGTTCGCCGCCACCTTCTGGAGCACAAGACTCTTTCCCGTATCGTCCAGCACAGGGATCTCCTCCCTGCCCACCTCCTCCATGATCCGGTGGTTCAGTCTGCCGAAGCTGAGCACGTCTATATTCATGATACCGCCCCGGTCGTTCAGCAGCACCAGCTCTTTCTGGGTCTGCATGGTAAACTGGTCAGGCACCACGATCAGGAAATTCTGCCCTGGATTTTTCCCGGCCCGCTCCGTGATCTCGTTATAAATCTGTCTGCTCTTACCGGACCCGGAAGGTCCGAATACAAATTTCAGGCTCATAAATAAAATCTCCAAAGATAGTCTGCAGCTTCCTCCGCATAGTCGATACCGATCCTTTTTCCCGCCCGGATCCGGGAGGGCTTTACCTCGATTCCTTCCGTCACATAGAAATCCGCACTCTCCACCATGTCTATGTCATTGTCCTCTTTCGTTATATGCATGGCAACACAGAGCTTCCCCGGCCCGTCCGCCAGATGTTTGTCCAGAGAAGCGGAATACCGCTCCATGGTATATGGTTCTTTCTTCTTTTTCAACTGTTTCCTGTTCCATTCCTCCAGGCGGAGCTGCCGCATGATCCGTTCGGAATCTTCGTCCGCAGGAATGACGCGGCGCAGTAATACCGCCTGGGGATTTCCCTCTGTCATGGCGGCTATATTCATACAGCTGTACATACCATAGATCAGATAGACATAGGAGGTGCCGCCCTGATGATACATGGGCTCCGTCCGCGCCGTGCGCCTGCCGCCGTAGGTGTGAGCGCCCTTGTCCGTCTCGCCCATGTAGCTTTCCACCTCTGTCAGAATGCCACGCACGGTTCCCAGCGGTGTCTTGTGGACCAGAGTTTTTCCCAACAGTTCCTTCGCCACCGTGATCCCATCCCTTGTAAAAAAGTCTCTTCCAAGCCGCTTCTTCTCCGGCATACCGCTTCTCCCTCTCATGCCCAAAGCCTTTCAGAAATCCCCTGCACCTGCCTTTGCAGCCGGGATTTTGAAAATCTGTTATCTTTTTCAACTGTTTCATTATATCATTTTCACTTTATCATTTCCACGCCTCTTTTGCCAATATATTTGCTTTTCCCTCATTAGCAAAGTTTTGTTTCCATATTATCCAAGTTATGCTAAAATATAGGGAGTGTATAAGAAAAAATATACTCTTACCATGTAAATCAACCGACCTGCCACAGGCAGCAGCATTGATGAAAAGGAAATAGTAAGCATAATAACCGGAAAACTTTTGTATAATCGAATCTATATTGGAAATGTATTATAAAGTAAAAAATTGGAAACTGATGTTCCAAATATTGATCAGTATGCGTGCAAAAGCACGCCTGGGGTATAAGTTTGGAACTAAGGTTCCCAATATTGAAATCAGTGTCCACCAGAGGCGGGCAAGGGGGTATCAATATGATCAAAAAATTCAGTTGTCATAATTTTAGAAACATAAATGCTTCAAATTTATGGAAAATTTTAAACAGTGTTTTATAAGCACAAATAGTTGTACTCAGAGTTCTTTAAACTTTGACTCGTTGCCTGCAGGAATAAATTCACGAAAATGAGGGAAACCATGAAATCTCTTGAACACTTAAAAAAGAAAAAATTATTTTTATTTGATATAGACGGCACTCTCGCCGTAGGAGACTCTCTGTACGAAGGCAGCGCAGAGCTGTTGGCACATATTGAGGCCATCGGGGGAAAGTCCTATTTTATCACGAATAATTCCACCAGAAGCGGAGCGGATTATGTGGAAAAATTCCGCAGAGCCTTCGGTCTGGAGACTTCGGAAGAGCAGTTTATCACCTCCGGCTACATGACATTACGTTTTCTGGAATCACATTACCGGGATGAGAAAATCTTTGTGCTCGGAACGGCATCTTTTGTGGCAGAACTTCGCAGGAAAGGTCTGAACATAACAGAGACAGCCGAAGACGGCGTTGACTGTGTGGTGGTGGCTTACGACAGTGAACTGACCTACGACAAGCTGATACAGGTATCCAGGGTTCTTTTGACCACAGACGTACCTTTCTACGGCACCAATCCCGATCTGCGGTGCCCCATCGACTTTGGTTTTATTCCCGACTGCGGCGCCATCTGCAATATGATCACCTCCACCACGGACAGGACACCTGTGTACCTGGGAAAACCCAGTAAGGAAGTAGTGGAGCTCTGTCTGGAATCATCCGGTTTTACCAGAGAAGAGACCCTGGTAGTGGGCGACAGGCTCTACACTGATATCGCCTGCGGCATCAACGGCGGAGTGGATACCTGCGTGCTGTTTACCGGAGAGGCCCGACCGGAGGATATGAAAGATACGGAATATCCCGCTACCTATGCGTTTCAGAATGTGGCGGAATTGCTGCTTCACTGTCGGCAGATGCCGCCGCTCAAAAGAGCGGACTGACACTACTGATACTGGTGTACACTGCTTTTCCTGCCGCACACCGCCCGTATTCTGTATCCCTGGAAATAAACCGCTGCCAGGATCACTGCAAGGGCAAAAAGGCACATCCCGGCGCCAAACCCGGGAGACACATAGGAAAAGGAGATCTCATGCTCACCCGCCGGGACATCCACCGCCAGAAAGGTCCCGGCAAATTCTTCCGCCTCCGCTTTTATACCATCCACCTGTATCGTCCAGCCCTCGTCATAAGGAATAGATGTCATGACGGTCTGTCCCTCTTTCACCGAGATCATCCCTTTCAGCGTTCCGCCCTCATAGGACTCCAATCGGATATTGCCCGTCTGCAATTCCCTCAGAACCGTCTCCAGGACTTCCGTATCCAGTCTGGCGATCACCGCACCGTTCACGTCAACATATCCCTGGGTAAGCTCCAGACGTACCGTAATCTCCTGTCCCGGTGTATAGCTTCCCAGATACAGGGAGCATGTAGTCGTCGATGTAAAGTAATTCCCAAACCATTCATCATTTATATATACATCTCCTCCGCCCAAACCGCTGGTATCCGGATAGAGATAAATGGGGCTGTCATCAGGTGCCACAAATGTATATGACCAGCTGTTTTCCTGCTCGTCAGAGACATATGGCAGTTCCTCAAAGTACAATTCATCCTTCCCGGCAATAGAGTTTAAAAGTACATTCTGGTTCCAGTAGGGATTTCCCCTCTCTTCCAGTTCCGGACTTAAATCCCGGAGAGATGCGCTGTACACCATGGACAATGCCAGAGGATTCCGGTAGACAGCCGCCCCATTCCCCTGATCCAGGAGCTTTTCATTGCAATCCGGTTCCTGACAGTCCGAAATTCGGTAGGAGACGGCAAACAGACTGTCCAACAGCGGATTGGAGCCATACCCGCTGTTCCAGATATGAGACTGTGCTATTCCCAGCTTCTCCGTCAGACTGTTGACTGCCGAGTTATAGGTGGACGAATAGTGTGTCATCCCATGAAATCCCAGCAGCATTGCGTCATTCTTTGAATACTCATAAGTCATATTGACCCGGTACAGCCCGGCGTCCTGCTGCCTGATCCAATCTGCCAGAGGCTTCGTTCTGCCGAGAAAGGAATTATATTCCTCTGCTTCCGTGTACTGGAACTGCTCGTCCAGCCCTTCCAGCATCTTCTGTCCGTTTGACACCACGTCTGCCAGATTCACCACGAAAAGCATCGCCAGGAACACATACACCCTGACGGCCACCTCCCGATGATCCCGCAGGCTTTTCCAGACACTGCCCGTGCTCAGATCACAGGCTGCACGGAATGCCATGTAAATCATCACAAAGCTGAACAGAAAAGCATAACGATAAGGAAACCAGACCGGCGGCCGGAACCCATGCCATGCCAGATTAAAACCTTTGTAATAAAAGCTCATTCCCAACACGAGCAAAAGCAGAGATGCCCCAATCTTCTCCCGCAGCGTGATCCCCATACAATAAAAGAACACCACGGCAAGCACCAGCACCGTCAGACCACAGTACACCGCCGGCAATCCGGAATCGGTAATACTGCTGTAAACCCCGTTCCTGAACTTTCCGAAAAAGTCCGAAAGCGGAAAATTAGTCTCAAAGCTCAGCTGATAGCCGCTTTCCCCGGAGAGCTTTCCCCGCATCAAATCCTTCACTGCGGGCAGGAGCAGGGGAGCAGCCAGTCCCGTTGCCAGAACAGTGCAGATGCCAAAACGCACACCGCAAAAAAAAGCCTTTCTTATGGCCGCGCGCTCCGCTGTCACAGTGCAGGTCAGACGGTACAGGAAATAAAGGCCCGTAAAAATCCCCGCCATGTAACCGATATAGTAATTGCTCACAAAAAGAGCCGCCAACGCCAGCATATAATGGAGCCCCTTCTTTCCATCCAGCAGCTTCTCCACGCCCAACAGGATCACAGGAAGCAGGATCACCCCGTCCAGCCACATCAGGCACAGAGAATAGACCATATTATAGGATGTCAGTGCATAGCAGGAAGAAAACAGCCAGATCATCACCGCAGGTGCGGACTTTCCTCCTGCCTGTCGCTTCCACAGATAGTTACCGTATACTGCAAAACTCAGGCCGCAAAGTCCGATCTTCAGAACGGTGAGCAGCGTGATGGCCGCGTCCATTCTCTCTATCGGAAAAAGACATGTCAGAAAGGAAAGCGGACTCGCCAGATAGTAAGCAAAGAGGCCCAGAAAATTCCCGCCCATGGAGCGCGACCAACAATAAAAAAGCGAGTTGCCCTCTGAAAAAATATTTCTCAGATAGGCATAGAATTCCATATACTGGTCTTTCATGTCCATTATGAACAACGTCCTGCCTCCAAACGGATAAAGTCCGTTCTTCCGCAATAAAAACAGCACGGCAAAGACCGGGACCGCAAAGGCCCCGCCATATAGAATTCCATTTAAGACCAACGCTTTTCTCTTTTCCATTTTTGCACCCCACACCCGCTTTCGGCGGGCACTCATTTCAAGATTTATGACATTGAAGTTCAGCTCATGTTTTCCCGTCACCAAATTATAGCAGAAGCATACTGTTTTTTCAATCAGAACCGATACATTCCGCTCCTGCTCATATCTTCCACATATCTCGATAACAGAGATCAATTTGTAACAGTCCGGCCATGCAGCAATCTTCAAATTTTGTTTTCCAAAAAATTACTCTTTACAAGTTACAAATGTTCTGCTATACTTATCCCACAATTTCATATTCAAGTGATTGATTTAGAAAAGCAATGAGAAGAACAAGTAGCACACAGTGAAACATACAGAAAGCTGCCGGGTGATGAGAGGCGCATGGGAAGCAGTGTGTGAATACATCTTTGAGCTTCGCACCAAATGCTGTTTGATGAGTCTGAGGAGACGGAAAGCAAAACACTTTCCGGACAGTTAGTAGGCTGCGACGGTTCCCGCATCCGTTATCGTGCTAGAGTATAAACCCTGATATGCATTTGCTCAACCGCCCGTTTTCGGTTAATTGATTTCATTAACCCGATTCCACGGTTATCCTGCTTATCCGCCGGGTCGTACTCGAAGAGGCCGTCAGGCGTGAGCCTGACAGTAAACATTAGGTGGTATCGCGAGACATTACAGCTCTCGTCCTTTTGAAGGACGGGAGCTTTTTATTTTTACCGCTGAGTACGGACATGAATTGCCCTGCAAACCATGCCGATATGTATTTTCATTGTGTATCTTCATCAATACCTTGCAGACTCCCGCGCTGACGGCATTTTTCTTTCGCATGAAATTTTCCAGTTGCATTTGGATCAGACGAAAGGTCCTGCTCCGTCAGATCACCAATGGGAAAGTGTAACACGAATTGCCACAAGTGCCGCACATGACACAAATGGTACAAACTGCCGCAGGCGGCAATTAAATGAAAGGAGACACGAAAACAATGAAAAGTCAAAACACGGAATTCCAAAACACAGAGCCACATAACGCAGAACCGAATAACACGGTTCTGCGTTATGTGGCTCTGTGT
>CAMWWF010000129.1 GCA_947177885.1 uncultured Lachnospiraceae bacterium | reverse complement strand
GGATATTTACAGAACCTTTGTGGATCTGGTGGAGAAATATAAGATAGAACCTCATAATCTCAAGCTGGAGATCACGGAGGCCATGTTCATGAAGGAAGTCCGGGGCCGGCTGGAAGTATTGGAGAAATTGAGGGATTATGGATTTGAAGTGGGGATCGACGACTTCGGAAACGGTTATTCCTCCCTGAATATGCTAAAGGATATCAATGTGGATGTACTGAAGATGGATATGGGATTTCTGCGGGGCAGCAGTCAGCCGGAACGCAGCTGGGCGATCATCCAGACGATCATAGAGCTGGCCAGGGATCTTGGCATGAAGGTCATAACCGAGGGCGTGGAGACGAAAGAGCAGGTGGAACGCCTGAAAGCCATTGGCTGCGGGCTGTATCAGGGTTACTATTTTGCGAAGCCCATGCCGGTCAGCGAATTTGAGGATAAATATATGTGCGGAGCCGGCTTGCAGATATAACGGCATCTCGGAATTTCAAGAAGCGGAATCCGGCATTGCGGTTAAAAAGTATCCGGAAAAGCGGGGGATCACCCGGAATGATTTCCGGAAAGCCGCTTAATAAGCGGCCTGGAGATTTCGAGAGTATATGATATACCAATGGAGTGACAGGAGTACGAGATGGAGAGAGCTTTATATGCAATTGTGGAAATGATTGCCAGAGTACATAGTTATCTGCTGAAAATGAATGATTCCTATGAATACAATTTTTCGGATAAGGAACTGCATTTTCTGATCATCGGAGCCATGGGAATGCTTATGATCTTTGTAGTCCATCCTGTATTAAAGTGGCTTGTGAGGACGGATCATATCATGGTGATCAGCTGGATTTATGTGTTTACCCTGATCATTGTGATCACCTTTGCCATTGAGATCGGGCAGAGGGTTACGCACACGGGTGTTATGGAATTTGCGGATATCATGTTCGGGGTGGTGGGTTTCATCTTCATGTTTCTGGTATTCTCCGTCATACGGGCGATATACCATGCTGTTCTGCGGCTTATGGGAAGACGGTATGACAGATGGGATGATGAAGACTGAAGAGGATGTGGAAGGGAACAGATTGCCGTAAAGGGCAAAGCGGTCTCGAGAGGTTGTGCAATGGAACAGGAGGGTAAAAATGGCTGAAACAACAGAGTTGAATTTGGAGAAAATGCAGCTGGCGGTGCTGATCGATGCGGATAATGTCAGTTCCAAGTATGCTGCAACAATTTTTGAGGAACTGGAAAATTACGGGCTGTCCACCTACCGCAGGATCTATGGAAACTGGTCCAGGGGAAACGGGTGGACAGAGGGGATCCTGCTGGAGCATTCCATAATGCCGGTGCAGCAGTTTTCCTACACTACGGGAAAAAACGCGACGGATATGGCCATGGTCATCGATGCCATGGATATTCTGTATAAAAATAAGGTTCAGGGCTTCTGCCTTGTGACCAGCGACAGCGACTTCACCAGACTTGCCATGCGCCTCAGGGAGGAGAATATGTTCGTGCTGGGTATGGGAGAGTCCAAGACGCCCCAGGCGCTGACCAGAGCCTGTAACAAGTTCATCCACCTGAATCTGGTGGCGGAACAGAATAAGAATACGGGAGAGACGGAGAACACCGCGGATGACCAGAATGTGACTTCCATCGCGGAGGTGAGACAGGTGATCCTGACGCTGATCAATCAGGATGACGAGGGAATCGTGGATCTGGCCCAGATCGGGAACCGATTAAACGAGAAATTTTCGGATTTTGACGTGCGTAACTACGGCTATTTCAAACTGAGCACCTTTATCGGTGAAAAGATCGCCGATATCCAGGTGGTGAAGATAGATAATCAGCTTTATGCCAAAAGGCAGTCTTCTCTGACGAAGGAAGAGCTGGAAAGAGAGATCTGCAGGATGATCGAAAAGAACGGAGGCGTCATAGACAATCTTTCCACTCTGAACGACGAACTGCATAAAAAGTATCGTCAGCTGGATCTGAAAGAATTCGGATACAGCCGTATCTCCAGCTTTCTGCGCAGTCTAAAGTCGGTAACGGTGCGGGAAAATAAGGTTACTCTGAAGAAATAAGACAACATGCCTGGCTGCCGGCAGGATATGAAAGTGTAAATATGGACAGGAAACACGGCAGGAGCGGTTTGAAAGATTTGAAGGTTTTCAGAAATATAACCGGCGGCTGCCGGCAGGAATTGTGTGGAGAGGCCTGCGAAAGAATATGGAGTTGTGTGACAGCGATGGCACAAAAGACGATGTTGAGGATATAGAGATGGATTTGTTTGAATACATGCGAAGCACAAATATGGAGAAGGAATCCCCGCTGGCAGCCAGGATGCGCCCGCGGACGCTGGAGGAAGTGGTGGGACAGGAGCATATTCTGGGAAAGGATAAGCTGCTTTACCGCGCCATCAAGGCGGACAAGATCAGTTCGGTTATTTTTTACGGCCCGCCCGGCACGGGCAAGACCACACTGGCAAAGGTGATCGCCAATACCACCAGCGCGGAGTTTACCCAGATCAATGCCACGGTGGCGGGAAAAAAGGATATGGAGGAAGTGGTGGCCAAGGCGAAGGACATACAGGGAATGTACGGAAAGCGTACCATACTGTTCATCGACGAGATCCACAGATTCAACAAGAGCCAGCAGGATTATCTCCTTCCTTTCGTGGAGGACGGCACGCTGATCCTCATCGGTGCGACCACGGAGAATCCTTATTTTGAGGTAAACGGGGCGCTGATCTCCCGCTCTGTGATCTTTGAGCTGAAACCCATTCCCGTGGAAGGGGTGAAGGAGCTGATCCGGACGGCGGTAAATGATTCCGAGCGCGGCATGGGAGCTTACAATGCGGTGATAGCGGAGGATGCATTGGACTTTCTGGCGGATCTGTCCGGGGGAGACGCCAGACATGCCCTGAATGCGGTGGAACTGGGGATCATGACCACTAACCGCAGTGAGGACGGCAGGATTCATATCACGCTGGATGTGGCTCAGGAGTGTATCCAGAAGCGGGCGGTCCGCTATGACAAGACGGGGGATAACCATTATGATACGGTCTCTGCTTTTATCAAGAGTATGCGGGGATCGGACCCGGACGCGGCGGTTTATTATCTGGCAAGAATGCTGTATGCAGGGGAGAGCGTGACATTTATCGCCCGCAGGATCATGATCTGTGCGGCGGAGGATGTGGGAAACGCGGATCCCAATGCCCTGGTGGTTGCCACCAATGCTTCCATGGCGGTGGAGCGGATCGGCATGCCGGAGGCAAAGATCATCCTGTCCCAGGCGGCAAGCTATGTGGCATGTGCGCCCAAGAGCAATGCGGCCTGTGAGGCCATCGGAAAGGCCATGCGGACTGTGGAGCAGACGGGAAACCTGCCCATTCCCACACATCTGCAGGACGCCCATTATAAGGGGGCGGCAAAACTGGGGCATGGCATCGGATATAAATATGCCCATGATTATCCCAATCATTATGTGAGGCAGCAGTATCTGCCCTATGAGTTGAACGGACAGGAATTCTACAGGCCGTCCGGGAACGGATATGAGGCGAAGATACGGGAACATATGAAGAGGATCAGGGAGGAAGCGTCAGAGTGAACAGCATGTGTTGACCGCGCAGGAGTAACAGCACATGAGACAGAAAACTTTGGCAGGGATCAACAGCCGGGAACCGTGTGGTCACGATTCCCGGCTGTCGGTTTTGGGCGGTCAAGGTATGGTCAGAATAATTGCTGCACCAGGAACTGATAGATTTCCTGGTTCTTTTTCTGCCAGTTGTCACAGATGGCGGAAGCCGTTTCCTCCGAGGGCACGGATATGGTGATGTCCACAAGGCGTATGTCCCTGTCCTTTGCCACAAGGTGCGCCTCGTATTCTCCGGAAGTGGATTTATAATAATCTCCCAGAATGGAAAGTTCATTGCGAAGGGCATACTCTTTTTCTTTAAAGTAGTTGTTGATATCCTCTTTGATCGCTTCGCCGACACGGTTCTCGAAAAAGTTCAGGGTGCTCCGCCCCTCCTCGGTGATGGAGAGCTGGGTGCGGTTCCGTATGGTCTTCGGAGAGATCATCTTGGCCTCGGTCAGTTCACTGATGACCTGCTGGAGCGTCAGAAAGTTCATATAATCCTTTTCCAGGATAAAATCGCTTACCTGCGCGGTGGTCATGGAAAAGTTGACGCGGTTCAGCATATAGAGCACGATCAGTTTATTGATAGTCAGGGGATCCTGTAACATTTTATCACTCCTATTTCTGTTCAATTGCTGCCTGCAGTGATTACATTCTGTAAAATGCAGTGTAAGGTCCTTTTTTGTGTTATCGTAACAGGTCAGTGACCTGTCTGAACTGCTGCGTGTTTTCGTGTAGAACGCCTTTTCCGGGCGTAACGGTACAGAAGGCTCCCTCCGTGAAATAAGTTCGTTTTCCGATGCTATTTTGCTGCTTTGCCGTTGGGTATTCTGCGACAGCCCTGCACGGAGCCGCGTTCTTTGAGCTTTTTGTGTAATCCGTTCAGCACGGCGCGTTTGTCCGCACTCCACAGAGGAGCGATCAATAAGCTTTTGGGGCCGTCGCCGGTGACCCGGTGGATCACGATTTCGGGGGAGAGCCGTTCCAGACAGTCCGCTGTAAGCTCCAGATATTCGTTCATTTCCAAAGCTTCAAATTCCTTTCGGGCATAATGGTCAGCCAGATCGGTGTCCTGCAGAATATGCAGCAACTGCAGTTTGATGCCGAAGGGGCACAGGTAATCCAGATATGCGATCGTTTCCAGTATCTGTGTGCGGGATTCCCCCGGCAGTCCCAAAATGATATGGATGACGGCAGGGATATCCAAAGTCCGAAGTCGGAGGAAGGCCTTCTCAAAACAGTTCAGATCATATCCCCGTCGGATAAAGAGGGCAGTGTCCTCGTGAATGGTCTGAAGACCCAGCTCCACCCAGATGAATTTTCCCGGGAAACGGTCTTTCAGGGAGGACAGGAGGGCAAGCACTTCCTCCGGCAGGCAGTCCGGTCTGGTGGCGATGGAGATACCGCATACCCTGGGGGAAGACAGTGCCTGGGAGAAAACCTGCTCCAGATATTTTACAGGGGCGTAAGTGTTCGTGTATGCCTGAAAATATGCAATGACGCAGGGAAGATCCCGTGGGAGCGTCACCTTCCGGGAGAGAAGGGCTTCCCCTTCCGAGAGCTGTTCCGCCACGGATCTGCCCGCAGTGGATACTGCGAATTCACCGCTGCCGCCGGCACTACAGAAGATACAGCCCCGAGTGCCCCCGGAACCGTCCCGGTTGGGACAGGTCATATGGGCATTCAGGGCTATTTTATAACATTTGTGGTGCAGGGTATTTTTGCACCATGCATCCAGAGAGTAGTATGGTTTACCATGCCAGTCCATATTGTATTCCTGCTTCACGATGAGCGTTACCGGATATGGGATCTTACAGCTTCGGCCACCAGTTCGGCAACCTTGGGGTCAAACGCTTCGGGCATAATATTGTCTTCATTTAATTCATCGGCAGGGACAAGGCCGGCGATGGCTTCCGCCGCCGCCAGTTTCATTTCCTCCGTGATCTGAGTGGCGCGTCCTTCCAGAGCGCCTTTGAAAATGCCGGGGAAGGCGACCACGTTGTTGACCTGATTGGGAAAATCACTGCGGCCTGTTCCCACCACACGTGCGCCGGCAGCTTTTGCAACGTCGGGCATGATCTCGGGTACGGGGTTTGCCATGGCAAAGAGGATCGCGTCATGGTTCATGGAGGCTACCATCTCGGGAGTCACAATGTTGGGAGCGGAAACACCTACAAAGATATCGGCGCCTCTCAGGGCATCTGCAAGAGTTCCGGTTTCGTTGTTCAGATTTGTCACTTCCGTCATTTTCTGCTGCATCCAGTTCAGTCCTTCCGTGGACCTGGACACGATCCCCATCTTGTCGCACATGACAATATTGGGGAAGCCGTAGGTCAGAAGCAGTCCGGCGATGGCCACACCGGCGCTGCCGGCACCGTTTACCACCACTTTGCAGTCTTCCTTTCTCTTATCTACTACTTTCAGTGCATTGATGATCCCGGCCAGAACCACGATGGCGGTACCGTGCTGATCGTCGTGGAACACGGGAATGTCCAGCGTGGCTTTCAGCCGTTCCTCGATCTCAAAGCAGCGGGGAGCGGAGATGTCCTCCAGATTGATGCCGCCGAAAGCGGGAGCCAGCCATGTAACAGCCTTTATGATCTCTTCGGTATCCTGGGTGTCCAGGCAGATGGGGACGGCGTTTACCCCGCCGAATTCCTTGAACAGTACGGCCTTGCCTTCCATGACGGGCATGGCGGCGTGAGGGCCGATATTGCCCAGTCCCAACACGGCGCTTCCGTCAGACACCACAGCAACCGTATTTGCCTTCATGGTGTATCTGTAAGCGGCTTCCTTATCTTCGGCGATGACTTTACAGGGCTCCGCCACACCGGGAGTGTATGCGATGGCCAGATCCTCGCGGGTCCTGACGGGGGTTTTGGATACGGTTTCCAGTTTTCCGTTCCATTGTTCGTGCATTGCAAGGGCTTTTTCACTTGTTGTCATAACAATACCTCTTCCTTTTATGATATTACCCGAAAGTCCGGTACCGCATTGCATGCTTGAGATGAAAGGAGCATGCGGTGCCCGAACAGGTCGTTACATATGATGTTTTCCGGCCGTGGCGGAGTCCTCCGAACATGGAGATATCCTTCCGGCCATGGTATCATCATATAATAGTTTGAATCGCTTCGCAAGAAGTGTTTGAAATTTTTTCCGCTTCCAAATGAGCAAAAGGCGGATGCACAGGCGGAATTCTTTGGATGCCATGGAATCAAATTGTTTCAGAAAAAGAAAAATAATGCTTCCTATTTTTATGGCTTTGTATTATAATGTTCCTGAGAGCATGATACGTCAATCATGAAGTCAAGGAATCACGTCCATGACACATCTTGCCAGTACCCCACCATAAGAATTTGACACAGTATACATTATGGATGGTTTTTACGGCTATAAAATCGGAGGGAATCTATGAGAGAAAAATACGAATCATTGGCGCTTGTACAGTTGAAGGAACTTGCAAAAGTACGTGGATTGAAAGGAATTTCAGCTATGAAAAAGGCCGAGCTGGTGGAGGCTATGCTGGCGGAGGACGAGAGACTGAAGCAGTTGGACGACACCAAGCACGAGACGAAAAGCGAACCTAAAAACGAGACAAAGAGCGAACCTGCACGCCGCATGGCGCCTAAAAAGCCGGAGACCGCTGCGGCGCCGGGTGTGCGCAACGAGAGCAGCTACCGCGCGGAGGCGAGCAGTACCCAGCGCAGTGACAGCGCTTCCAAACCGGATGCGGCGGCACAGCCTTCCCGTCCTAACCGTGTGACGGAAGTTTACGATGAGAAGAATTATCCCAGGGAGCTGGACAGCGGCGAAGAGGCAAGCGGTATTCTGGAGGTCATGCCGGATGGGTACGGCTTTATCCGCTGCGAAAATTATCTGCCCGGAGAACACGATGTCTATGTGGCGCCCAGCCAGATCCGC
>CAMWWF010000128.1 GCA_947177885.1 uncultured Lachnospiraceae bacterium | reverse complement strand
AAACGGTTCAAATGCATAAAACATATAGTAAAAAGAAAAAGACCATGGCCAACATTGTTCATAAAGGATAGATATATGCCCAAGAGAATGATCGAGACAAACATAACAGAGGAAGACAGCAGAATAGAAGGTTCCCTGAGACCTCAGATATTGGATGACTATATCGGTCAATCTAAGATAAAGGAAAATCTGAAGGTCTACATCAAGGCGGCAAAGCAGAGGGGAGATGCCCTGGATCATGTGCTCTTTTACGGGCCTCCCGGTCTGGGCAAGACTACGCTCGCCACCATCATTGCCAACGAGATGGGTGTGCACATCAAGGTCACCAGCGGACCCGCCATAGAGAAACCCGGAGAGATGGCGGCAGTCCTGAACAACCTGGAGGAGGGAGACCTGCTGTTTGTGGATGAGATACACAGGCTGAACCGACAGGTGGAGGAAGTGCTGTATCCCGCCATGGAGGACTACTGCATTGATATCATGATCGGTAAAGGTTCTTCCGCCCGTTCCGTGCGTCTGGATCTGCCCAGATTTACCCTGGTGGGCGCTACCACAAGGGCGGGACTTCTGACGGCTCCTTTGAGGGACAGGTTCGGTATGATACATCATCTGGAATTTTATACAGTGGAGGAACTGCAGCAGATCATCATGCATTCCGCCAGAGTGCTTGATGTGGAGATCGAACCCCATGGCGCACTGGAAATGGCCCGCAGGAGCAGGGGCACTCCCAGACTGGCAAACCGGATCTTAAAGCGCGTCCGGGATTTTGCCCAAGTGAAATACGACGGCATTATCACAGAGGATGTGGCAAGAACGGCGCTGGATCTGATGGATGTGGACAGACTGGGGCTGGATCATATCGACCGGAACATGCTCATCACCATGATCGAAAAGTTTGAGGGAGGTCCTGTAGGCCTTGACACACTGGCAGCGGCCATCGGCGAGGATGCGGGAACCATTGAGGATGTCTATGAGCCCTATCTGATCAAGAATGGATTTCTGAACCGAACCCCAAGGGGTAGGATGGTTACCAGCCTTGCATACCAACATCTTGGGCTTCAGGCTGACGGTATAGTTTAAACACGATTAAAGTTTTACTTGCCTGTCACACTGTTATGATATATAATAGATTTGTAATATTTTTACCAGTGCAAAACGGGCAAGAGGTGTGATAATGTCTTCCAAAACAGATACAGAAGTGATAATCGGCGGCAAGGTTTTTACGCTGAGCGGATACGAGAGTGAAGAATACCTGCAGAAAGTCGCGTCATACATCAACAATAAGATAAATGAATACAACAAAATAGAAAGCTTTCGCAGACACCCCTTGGATACACAGAGTGTTTTGCTTCAGCTTAATATTGCGGATGACTATTTCAAAGCGAAAAAGCAGATTTCTGTTCTTGAGGAAGAATTACAGACAAAGGAAAAAGAACTGTATGATCTGAAGCATGAATTGATTTCAGCTCAGATCAAGCTGGAGGGCGCGGAAGAACGGGTGATAGCTCTTCAGCAGGAGGCTGATGATAACGAGAAGAAGATCGTCAGGCTGGAAACAGAGTTGAAGAAAAAATGATATTGGCTGTCCGTGACCCGGACAGCTTTTCTGTTAGGAATTGTTAAGAAATGCGGATGTGGAACCGGAATTGAGAAAGGAAATTTATGATCAAAGAAAGGCGGGCGGAACTTCTGGCCCCGGCAGGCAATGCGGAAGGCTTTTACGGAGCCGTTCACGCGGGGGCGGATGCTGTTTATCTGGGCGGCAGCCGATTTGGAGCCAGAGCTTATGCTGATAATTTTACAGATTCAGAGCTGACCGATTGTATCCGTTATGGCCATCTTCTTGGGAGAAAGATTTATCTCACAGTGAATACTCTCTTAAAGGAAGAAGAGCTTGCGGAGCTTTATGATTATATTTGTCCGTTTTATGAAGCCGGATTGGATGCTGTCATAGTTCAGGATCTGGGAGTCCTTGGATTCATCAGGAAGCATTTCCCGGCGTTGGAACTGCATGCAAGCACCCAGATGACGCTGTGCAGCCATTACGGCGCAGAGCTTCTGAAGGAGCTTGGCGTCTCCCGGATCGTGTCCGCCAGGGAATTAAGTCTACGGGAACTTTCTGAAATAAAGAGCCTGGTGGATATAGAACTGGAGACTTTTATTCACGGAGCCATGTGCTATTGCTATTCGGGGCAATGCCTTTTCAGCAGTGTCCTGGGCGGCAGAAGCGGCAACAGGGGACGTTGTGCCCAACCCTGCAGACTTCCCTATACCGTCAGGACGGATAAGAGACAGAGCGGAACCTGTTACCCGTTAAGTCTGAAGGATATGTGCACGATAGGACATATTCCGCGTCTGATTGAGGCGGGGATCGATTCCCTTAAGATAGAAGGGCGCATGAAAAAGCCGGAATATACCGCAGGTGTGACCGCCCTATACCGCAAATATATTGACCGGTATTATGAACTGAGGGAGCAATACGGAAGGGATCAGGCGGCGAAGAAGTATAAGGTATCACAGGAAGATCTGGATGCCCTTTCCGCCCTCTATATACGAAGCGGGAAACAGGACGGTTATTACTTTAAACACAATGGCAGAGAGATGGTGACGCTGTCCAATCCTGCCTACGGCGGAAATGATGAAATGCTTTTGGCGGAAATCAGGACCCGCTATCTGGAGGAACACTTAAAACGGCCCGTTAAAATGAAGGCTTCCTTTGTGACAGGAATGCCTGCGGAAGTGACTTTACAGGCAGATGGATTGTCCGTCACAGTCCGGGGAATGGCTGTGGAGCGGGCGCAAAAACAGCCCATCACAGAGGAAAATGTGCGGAAACAGCTGGGAAAGATGGGAGACAGCGCTTTCTTCCCTGAGCACATGGAATTACAGGTAGGGGAGGATGCCTTTTATCCCTTGAAACAGATCAATGAACTGCGCAGAGAGGCAGTCCTTCGACTGGAACAGTCAATTCTCGAGAAAAATGCTCACTTAAGGCAGGGATGCGGGAATGCGGCTTCACGGGAAGAAAACAGGGAAAGCGGATGCTTTAAAGAACCGGAACGCACCGGGATCGCGATCAGCGTCAGAACTTTCGAACAACTGCGGGAAGTCACCGGGTATTTGACCGGTCACGCAGAAAATCATTTCAAACGCCTGTATATCGATGGGGATCTGCTGTTGGAGCGGACAGGGGAGACGCTCTCGCTCTGCGGGAGACTGCAGGAGGATACGGAGGTATACATTGCTCTGCCGTATATTTTGCGGCAGGAGGACAACCGTTGTCTGGAATCTCTGTCCCGGCTCATGGATAAGCATCCTGTATTGCGCGGTATGCTGGTGCGGTCACTGGACGAACTGGCATATGTGCGAAAGAAAGGATATCGCAACCGGCTGGATGCCAATGTGTACTGCTGGAACCATATGGCTCTGGAAGAATTGGAGACCATGACCGACGGTTTTTGTCTGCCGCTGGAGTTAAAGGCAGGGGAGCAGAGGAAACTGCTGAACATATGCGGAGGCAAGATCGGCGGCGGGAATTTTGAAAAGCTGGTATATGGCAGGATCCCCATGATGGTGACGGCGAATTGCCTGTTGAAAACAACCGGAAACTGTCAACCGGATCATGACCGTGTGATCACCCTGACCGACAGATACCGGAAAGAGTTTCCGGTCGTAAGGGTCTGTCGCCACTGTATGAATATTATATATAACAGTGTACCTCTCTCTTTGCACCAGAATTTCGGGGAGTGGTATGAAAGGGCGGATATCAGACTGGATTTCACGATCGAGACCGGCCGGGAGACCATATACACACTGGAAGCCTTTTTTGAAAAGGGGGCACTTCCTTATGACGAATATACCACAGGGCACGAAAAACGCGGTGTGGAATAGCGCAGAGAGAGCTTTTACCCATACGAGGGTATTTCGCGGAGAGGTTCCGGGTTTGATGCTGAAGAATGTCCGAAGTGCGGGCATTCTTCCCGTTGATGATCTTGGAGGTCAGTCTGAGCTTCCGCAGAGCAGGATCGTGGGACAGTGCGGCTTTGGGACTTGAGAGGAAACTGTAAATGCAGAGATATGTGACGGAATTATCCAAATATTTTATCAACATATGCATGGTCATCTATACATTGGAATGCTTTCTGGTGTTCGTGGACAAATGGATGAACAGCAGGTTTATTTATGCTGCGCAGAAAGTCCTGATCTTTTTGATCCAGGCACTCTGTTTCGTGGATCTGTTTCTGGTCAGCGGTGATATGCAGTATATGCTTTTCTATGCCTTTGTTCAGGTGTTCCTGATCGCTGCCATGGTGATAGTGCCAATGATCTATGAAAATGCCAACCGTCTGCTGCTGAATAATATGTGTATGCTGGCGGGTACCGGGCTCTGCATGATCTCCAGGCTGTCCTTTAACAAAGCGGTAAAGCAGTACATAATCATATTGGTTTCCCTGATCGTCGCGCTGTTGATCCCCTATCTGCTGTCAAGGATCCGCTTCCTGAAGAAGCTGACCTGGGCGTATGCCGTCGTGGGGATCGGGGCATTGAGCCTGGTTTTGATCATGGGAGAGGTGACTTATGGCTCCAAAATATCTTTCAGCATCGGAGGTATCAGTTTCCAACCGTCCGAATTTGTAAAGATTCTTTTCCTTTTCTTTCTGGCAGGCGCACTTTGGGAGAAATTCAGTTTCGCCCGGGTGGCGGTCACGGCGGTGGTCGCGGGACTTCATGTGATAGTCCTGGTGGTGTCCACGGATCTTGGAAGCGCTCTGGTCTTTTTTGTGGGGTATGTGTTCGTGGTGTTTGCCGCAACGAGAAATTATCTCTATCTGCTCTGCGGTGCAGTGGGGGGAAGCGGCGCAGCCTATGTGGCATACCGCCTGTTTCGTCATGTAAGGACCAGAGTGCTTGCATGGAGAGATCCCTGGACTTATATTGACGACCAGGGGTATCAGATCACCCAGTCGCTGTTTGCCATAGGCAGCGGAAGCTGGTTCGGAATGGGTCTGTTGCAGGGAAATCCCACAAAGATTCCCAAGGTGGAGGCAGACTTTATTTTTTCATCCGTATGCGAGGAGCTGGGAGTCATTTTCGGTATCTGCCTGATCTTGATCATGGTCAGCTGCTTTGTGATGATGATGCATATCGCGGCGCAGATCCGGGACCGTTTCTATCAGCTGATCGTCTACGGCATTGGGATCATGTATATTTTCCAGATATTTCTCACTGTAGGGGGAGGGATCAAGCTGATCCCCCTGACCGGAGTGACGCTTCCGTTTATCAGCTACGGTGGAAGCTCCGTTATGACAACTATGATCATGTTCTTTATTATACAGGGCATTTATATCCGACTGCAGCAGGAAGGAGGCGGGCACAATGGCGGAAGAAAAGCAAACAACGCTCCCAGGACGGCAGGAGCGTCAGGCAGACCGGAGCGGACAGTCTCAGACGAAGCGTCAGGCGGATCCCAATAGACCGTCCCAGCCGAAGCGTCAGGCGGATCCCAACAGACCGTCCCAGCCGAGGCGTCAGGCGGATCCCAACAGACCGTCTCAGACGAAGCGTCAGGCGGACCCCAACAGACCGTCTCAGCCGAAGCGTCAGACAAGTCAAAGCCGGCAGGCGGCAAAGGATCAGGGTCCTCAGCACCGGTCCCCAAAGAAAAAAAGTGCCTCATCCGGAAAATACAGCAGCAACCGGACGGAAATTATTGTGTCCTGCGGCTTTTTTCTGGTGCTCTTCGCTGTGGCGATCGGTTATCTGGGATATTTTACGGCTACCAGCGAACAGGAGATGATCAACAACAGTTACAACTCCAGACAGGAAATCCTGTTATCCCGGAATTACAGGGGAACTATCTTCTCAAGGGACGGGGAGGTACTGGCGGAAACGGTTCTGGACGATGAGCAGAACGAAACCAGGAAATATCCTTTTGGAAATCTCTTTTCCCATGTGGTCGGCTATTCCACACAGGGACGCATGGGTGTGGAGGCCCTTGCGAACTATTACCTGATCAACACCAGCACCTCCCTGAACAATAAAGTAGCAAATGATATGGCGGGAGTAAAGAATCCCGGCGATAATGTCTATACGACTCTGGATGTTCAGATTCAGGAGGTGGCTGATTCCGAGCTGAGCATTTACCGTGGAGCAATCATAGTGACGGAGGTGTCTACGGGCAAGGTGCTGGCTATGGTATCGCATCCTAATTTTGATCCCAACGAAATACAGGAAATCTGGGATTCCCTGGTGGAAAACGATTCCAGCTCCGTGCTGCTCAACCGGTCAACGCAGGGACTGTATCCCCCGGGCTCCACTTTTAAGATCGTGACGGCGCTTGAATATATAAGAGAAAATCCCACAAGCTATGATCAGTATTCCTTTAATTGTCCCGGCTATTTTTCATCCAATGGCAGCCGGATCAACTGTTATCACGGCTCCAGCCACGGACAGGTAAGCTTTACCCGTTCCTTTGCAAAATCCTGCAACTCTTCCTTTGCCAATATCGGAATGGGACTGGACAGGGAGGCTTTTGCGGATACATTGGAGGATCTGCTGTTCGGGAAGGAGCTTCCGCTGACTTTGGCTTATGTCAAAAGCAGCACCGCCGTATCCGCCGACATATCCCAGGACAGCATGATGCAGACTTCCATAGGTCAGGGAGTAACGCAGATCACTCCCATGCATCTGAACATGATCACCTGCGCCATTGCAAACAATGGAATATTAATGAAACCGTATTTTGTTGACCATGTGGAAAATGATGCGGGCAATATTGTAAAATCCTTCAAACCGGCCTCTTATGGCAGACTGATGAGCGAAGAGGAGGCTGCGGTTCTGACACAGCTGATGACAGAGGTGGTGGAAAACGGTACGGCATCAAAACTGTCCGGACTGACCTACACGGCTGCCGGAAAGACCGGTTCCGCGGAATATAACAATATCAAGGGAGACAGCCACGCATGGTTCACAGGTTTTGCGCCGGCAGAAGATCCGGAAGTCTGCGTCACGATCATCGTAGAGGGAGCGGGAAGCGGCGGCGATTACGCGGTTCCCATTGCAAAGAGGATATTTGACGCATATTTCAGGGAAAAATAAGCATAACCGTCGGACACTTACAAATAAAAAGGTTGCGTGAAACGTCCGATTAGACTATACTAGATTCAGGTCAGGGATTGTGACCACCGACAGGAGGAATTGCAATGATAGAAGCAACAAGCTGTGGTGGTGTGGTAATTTTTCGTGGAAAGATACTGCTTTTGTATAAGAATTTCAAGAATAAATACGAAGGCTGGGTATTGCCAAAGGGGACTGTGGAGCAGGGAGAAGACTACAAGGAAACTGCTCTGAGGGAAGTCCTGGAGGAGACCGGAGCGAAAGCTACCATCATTAAGTATGTGGGAACCAGCGAGTATTCTTTTACTGTTCCGGAAGATACAGTGGAAAAGGAAGTGCACTGGTACCTGATGATGGCAGACAGTTATTACAGTAAACCACAAAAGGAGGAGTACTTTGTAGATTCCGGGTTCTACAAGTATCATGAGGCGTATCATCTTTTGAAATTTGCCAATGAAAAGCAGATATTGGAGATAGCCTACAACGAATATCTGGAATTGAAAAAAAATAACTTATGGGGCAGCCGGAAATACTTTTAGCTGCCCTGTTTTAAGGAACAGCGGTTATGGCGGAAAGAGTTCGATATCACTCAAATTTATACCTGAGCGAAGGAATCACAG
>CAMWWF010000127.1 GCA_947177885.1 uncultured Lachnospiraceae bacterium | reverse complement strand
GCTGCAGGTATTGCGGTTATGCGGCGGTATGATGAAAGAGAAGAAAGTGACAGCCGGGATCCTGTTGTGTTATCTTATCACGGCCGGAGCAATGATACTTTGGTATACTCTGCGGGGAGCGGGCATGCTGGATTATAAGAATACAATACTGACCGTTCAGCTGTGGACGGTATGGACCGTGTTGCTGTCTGGGCGTGAAACGATGGGAAAGCCGTGCCCGGCGGAAGAGTCGGAAAGGAAGATATGAGGTGAGGAGTCAGAGGGAGTCCGGAAACAAACTGCATAAGGCATGGTTTTTTCTGGGACTGGCTGCTGTCCTGGTCATGGCTGTTCCGTATCTGCTTCTGGGGGAGGATGCGATCTTTACTTACCACGACCAGTTGGACGGTGAGCTGATTGCCTACATTCTGCAGGCGAAACATCTGTTTGAGGGAGATATTCTTCCGGAATTTATGGGAGGTATGCCCAAAACGGCATTGACACTGCCTGCGCCGGGCTTTGTCCTTTTGTTTCTGACAGGTCACTATTTCGCCGCCCTGCTGTCCATGCAGATGATCGGAAGTCTGGTGGGATATCTGGGAATGTATCTTCTGGCAAGGGAGGTACGCGTACAGGAAGGGATCGCAATGATAACAGCGGTGTTGTTTGCCTACCTTCCCTTTCTGCCCGTGTACGGCTTATCCCAGTATGGGATTCCATTGTTATTCTGGTGTGTACTTCAGCTGAGAGAAAAACGTCATGCCGCGGTGGCATATCTGTATGTGGCGTGTTACGCACTGACCTCCTCACTGGTGCTGGTGGGCTTTGGGTTGTTGGGAATGGGGCTGCTGCGGCTGTTGTGGCTGTTATGGAAACAGCGGGAGAGTGTGCGGTCCTTTTTGGGGGCATGGCTTCTGCTTCTGGGGATATATATTGTGGAAAATTGGCGTCTTCTGGGAGAACTGCTGGGATCAGGAGGTACGCGGATCTCCCATAAATCGGAGTATGTTCTGGAGGCGGCTTCCTTTTTCCCCACATTGTGGCAGAATCTTATGAAGGGCGGACAGCACAGCGAGGATCATCATCTTCTTCTGCTGGCGGCAGTGTTGGTCTCTGTGGCGGTGGGATTTGTCTTCCGGGAAGAGCGCGTGAGACGGCTTCAACGCATAGTCGGCATATGTCTGTTGTGGAATCTGTTCTTCTGTCTCGTGGCGGCTCTGTGGGACAGTGCGGCAGGAGTATATTTGAGAAAGCGCATGGCGGTGTTCAGGGCATTTCAGGCGGATCGTCTGCTGTGGATCGCACCGGCGTTCTGGTATCTTGCTTTTGCCTGTGGGGGAATGATCTGTCTGGAACTTCTGCGGTGTCGGAAGGGGAAGCCGGTGGGAGCGCTGATGAGCGTGGCTCTGGGAGGCGTGGCCGCCGTGGTGGGGGTGCAGATCCTGCTTGCGGGCGATGTGAAGTCCAATATCCGGAAGCTGTGGAATCCGGACTATGGGCTGCTCAGTTACAGGGATTATTATGCCGTTGGCGTTATGGAACAGGTGAAGAGTCTTCTGCATGAGGCTGCGGGTCTTGACCAGTCGGAATACAGGGTGGTCAGTCTGGGGATAGATCCTGCAGCTGCGCTGTATCACGGTTTCTATTGCCTGGACGGTTATTCCAACAACTATCCGTCGGATTACAAGCATCGTTTCCGACAGGTGCTGGCACCGGAGCTGGAGAGGAGCGAATATCTCAGGGGATATTTTGATAACTGGGGCAACAGGTGTTACCTGTTCAGCTCGGAGTGTCCCGGTTATTATACGATAGAAAAGGGCGGTTTCTATTTTCAGGATTACCGTCTGGATGCAGGGGCATTGAAAGCGCTGGGCGGTGATTATCTGCTGTCTGCGGCATATATAGCCGATGCGGAGACACAGGGGCTGATTCCGGTCAATGAGGATCCTCTGGAGACCGGGGACAGTTATTATCGGATATATATTTATGAGGTGGTTCCGGAGGCGGCAAGGTAGAAACTTACGCCTTTTGTTGGCGGAACCGGGAATTTGCGGGCTTTGGAAAGGTATGGTCATTAAGATGTTGGAAAACATAAGAGAAAAAGCATATGAAATCATGATCGTACTGGTCTGTATGGCGGTATTCTGTCTCTTTGTGTCCTGGAAAGAGGGGTTTCACATGGACGAGCTGTTGAGCTTTGAGCTTGCCAACGCGGAGTTTAATCCATGGATCGTGACGACCCAGCCGGAGGGACGGCTGGCAAAGTTTGTGCACAATGAGATCGACGGAGAAACGCCTGGTGAGACCATGGGCAATCTTGCGGACACGGTGAAGGACGTGTTGCAGAATCGCGGGAACAGCAAGCTTCTGACTTATACGGCCGACGTCTATGAGGAACCGGTCTGGATCACTTCGGAGCAGTTTTCGGACTATATTACGGTGGGCGGAGGAGATGCGTTTAATTATTTGTCCGTATATTTCAATGTGAAGGATGACAATCACCCTCCGCTGCACTTTATGCTGCTGCATACGGTGTCGTCCCTGTTTCGGGGAAGGATTTCCCCGTGGATGGGATGTGTGATCAACATGGCGGCAGTCGCAGGTGTGATGCTTGTCCTATACAAAGTATGTGATCTGCTGGCTCCCGCGCTTGGCCTGGGAAATGACGGGCGCAGACTGGGACGGATGACGGCTCTGGTTTACGGCCTGTCCACGGGAGCTTTGGCGACGGTGCTTCTGATCCGTATGTACGGTATGCTGACGCTGTGGTGCGTGCTTTACTTTTATCTGATATTGCAGAAATGGCAGGATGCCTCCTTTGCCTCCTTTGACAGGAAGAACGGAAAATTGATCCTGGTTACGCTGCTGGGGTTCTGGACACAGTATTTTTTCCTGTTTTACTGTCTGCTGCTGGCTGCCGTGGTCAGCGTATGCCTGTGGAAGAGCGGGCGCGTCAGGGAGTTATTCTGTTTTGTGCGTTCCATGGTGATCGCCGCTGTGGTGGGGCTGCTGGCGTTTCCTTTTGCCATTGCGGATGTCTTTTCCAGCGGAAGGGGTGTGGAGGCTCTGGGAAATCTGTCCCAGGGGCTGGCCGGGTATGGAACACGTCTGATCGCTTTTGGAAGAATCCTTCTCCAACGCGGCGCGGGACTCTCTCAGTTGGCGCTGATTCTGCTGTTGGCTGCTTTCGTTCTGGCGGGATTGAAAAGTCGTGGAAAGGAACGCAAAGGCATTGGGAGGGCAGACATTGCCGGTTGTGAGAGAGCAAACAGACAGACGGGAGAGGCAGAAAGCGCAGAAAATGTGAGAGAGGCGGAAAATGCGGAAAAATCAGGCAGGAGAAGCAGGAAAGGAATCTTGTGGATGCTTTTTTTTCCTGTGGCGGGCTATTTTCTTCTGGCGGCCAGAATGTCCCCTTATCTGGTGGATCGTTATATCATGCCTCTTTTTCCCTTTGTGGCACTGATATTGGTAATGACAGTTTTCGGGCTTCTGGAAAAGATTTATGAGAATTATACGGAGAAGCAGACGAAGTATCTGACCGGTGTGGTGTGTGTGATCCTGATATTGTTTCAGGCGTGGAATCTGGCGAACTATGACGGGAGCTATCTTTACCGGGGGTATTCCGAACAGAGGGCGGATGCGGAGAAATATGGGGAATATCCCTGCATCTGTGTCTACCGGGGGGTAGGGTACTATGAGAATCTGCTGGAATTTACCCATTATAAGAAATCACTGCTCCTGACTCTGGAGGAGCTGGACAACAGGGCGGACAGAGACAGTATTGAGGAGTTGGAACAGATTGCCGTACTGGTCAAAGCGGGAGTGGATGAACTGGAGGTACTGGAAATCCTGTCGCAAAGCTATGGATTTGTACCGGAGTGCGAGACAGAGTATCAGCCCAGTGCGTACGGCGACAGGTTATATATTATGGTTAACGGTGCGGTGCATACGGATGCGGCTTTGAGTGAGAGATCCCAGACGGCTGTCCGTGAATGAGAAAGGATGCATGGATATTGACGGCATTACGGATTTTGACGGCGGTATTGCTTCTGCTGGTAATACCCGCTCTTGTAGGCGGCCTGTTTCGACAGAATGTGGATAAAGATATGAGAGGGCCGGTATTTCAGTGGATAAGCGGACAGATTTTTTTGTGGGCATGTTTTCAAATAATATGTGTGCCCATGATTCTGCTGGAGTATGATTTTGGATATGTGGTGAAAGCATTTAACGGGGTAACGGTATTGGCGGCACTGGCAGCGGCAGTCTCTCTGGTCAGGAACAGGAAAGCCGTGACTGCCGTGACGGAGATCAGGGGGAGTGACCGAAAGAGATCTGCCCGCAACATATTGTGGATATTATTCTGGATGATACTGCTTTTTCAGTTCGTGCAGGCTGTCCGAATGACTTACAGAGACGGCGACGATGCTTTTTATGTGGCGATTTCTTCCATCACACAGGAAGCGCAGACGATGTATCGCAAATTGCCCTACACGGGATATGCCACAATACTGGATACCAGGCACGGACTGGCGCCTTTCCCGGTCTGGATCGCGTATCTGGCTGACATGACGGGGATCCGTGCGGTGTCTGTGGCTCATGTGATCGCTCCGATCGCACTGATTGCAATGACTTATGCTATTTTTTTCCTGCTGGGGAGAGTTCTGCTGCAGCAAAAGAGGGACAGTCTGCCGCTTTTCCTGATCTTTACGGAGATCCTGGTATTATTTGGAGATTATTCGTTTTACACGGTGGAGAATTTTATGATCGCCAGGAGCAGACAGGGAAAAGCCGCGCTGGGAAGTATTGTATTTCCTATGATCGTTCTTTTGCTTTTGATCCTTCTTCGGCGGCTTCATGAGGGAGAGAAAATATCTCTGAAAAGCTATATTCTTCTTGCGGCTGCCTGTATGACGGGCTGTCTGTGCAGTACCATGGGGGCGATGCTGTGCTGTATGTTGGTGGGAATCGTGGGCGCCTGTGGGGCTGTTGTGTACAGGCGGTGGAAAATACTGATCCCCATGGCGCTCTGCTGTCTGCCCAATGTGTGTTATGCGGTTCTGTATCTTGTGTTGGGCTAGCTGGGGGAGGATTTTGGAATGGAAGCGCGGAATCGGAACAGGAGGTTTTATGTGGAATAATGTGACAATCCTCTTTGATGAATATATGGGCACCGGGCTGATCATAATTCTTTATCTGATGTCGCTGATCTATCTGTGGGTGAAGGAGAAGAGAAATTATGTCCGAATTTTGTTTATCTATGTGCCCGTGATCTTGCTCTTTTTCTTTTTTAATCCGTTCTTTGCGGGGGTGCTGTATAAGTTGGCGGAGGGCGAGATCTATTACCGGATACTGTGGCTGCTTCCTGTTACAGTGACGATCGCCTTTGCCGTGGTCACGCTTTATGGAAGGCTTCCGGATAAGAACAGAACGGTGTTTGCGCTTGCCGCCGCGGCAGGCATTGCGCTTTCCGGCAGTTATATCTACAGGAATCCCTATTTTCAAAAGGCGGAAAATTTCTATCACGTACCGGACAGTGTGGTGCATATCTGTGACGCCATTGTGGTGCCGGGCAGGGAGGTTCAGGCGGTATTCCCGCTGGAACTGGTACAATATATACGGCAGTATGAGCCGACCATATGTATGCCCTACGGTCGGGAGATGACAGTGGACCGTTGGAATAATTGGGGCGAACTTCCCGGTGAGATGGAGAAGGAAATCATCAATCTGAGCCGTCTGGCGCCTCTGGCAAAAGAAGAAGGGTGCCATTATATTATTCTGTCGGAGGAGAAGACGATCGTTGGAAATCCGTCGGAATATAATTGGGAGGAATTTGGCCGGACAGATGGTTATGTAATCTATCGGGATTTTGATTTCAGTTTGGATATCGGTTGAACGGCGGGCACGTTTTATTCGTGCCCGTCCTCTTTCTGGTTATAGTAGTTCAGTGCATATACAAAGCGTTTTGCAATCTCTTTGCGGCCTGCAGTGTTCAAATGCAGGTTGTCAATAAGATATTTGTGGGCATTATCTTCCGTGATGGTACCGTAAAGGTTGTCTATAAAGGTGACGCTTCTTGATGCACAGGAGCTGAATTCCTTGATGACATAAGTGGAAAGGACATCCTGTCCGTATCTGGCGATATCGCTGCTGATATAGTTTCCCTTTTCGTCCAGCTGGTCGGAATAGGCATAGGGAGGCGACATCACGATGATGCGGATGTGCGGATATATGTCCTGAAGTACTTCGATCCCGGCTTCCAGATTGCCGGTAAACTGTTCAATGTCAGTGGAATTCTGGTCGCTGTACATCTGATGTCCCAACAGATAGTCGGTGGCATCATACAGAATGGCGATCACATCCACAGTGCTGAAATCCAGAGTGGTCAGAGTGTTGATCACTTCTTCTGCATCGGGAGGGAGATCTTCGCCCAATACTTCTTTTGCCTCGTTATAGCTGAGTATGATATCGCTTCCGGTGGAAAGCATGGCCAGCCAGTAAAAAGTGAAAGCGTCCATGGGAGATTCCGACGCGTTGAGAAAAGGGGACTGTGAAGCCAGATAGCTGCCGCTGATGGAACAGTTGTATACGGTGGCCCCGGTCATCTCCTCGATCATACCGGCAAGGCTGTCATCGGAATCCCTGTCATCCGCAAAGGGGGCATTTCCGAAGGCGACAATGGTAAGCCCGTCCTCGTAGTTTGTCTCCAGACGTTTGCCGTCGGCGTCCATCAATGGCAGAATTTCGTCCAGAGTATCCTCATAGGTACCCTTTCCGTCTCTGAATATCTCTTCCAGATCCACAAATTTACCAAAGTTCAATATTTTATAAGCAATTCCGCAGACAAAAATGACAAAGACAATCAGCAGCACAATATGCATATTTAGGCGGGGAAAATGTCCCTTTTTACCAGACTTTCCGGAGGAACGGGACTTTTTGTCAGGTGTCTCCTTTTCCTCTGTTGAAGTGTCATCGGTAATATCTTCCTGTTCCAGATCGATGATTTCCAAATCCGGTATGATATGTTGATGTTCTTCTCTTTCCCGATACATTTTTATCCTCACTTCATCCTGCTAAATCCAATGTTTTGCCACATGTTTTTCTGAACAGATATTGTTATTTTACTATTATGCGATTTGAAAGTCCACAATATTAAGATAGTTTAAGAAGATTTAAGAATTTATGAAGAAATGGTTTATTTGCTTGAAGTGGCAGGTTTGCAATGTTATAATGTTACAGAATTATTAAATTTGGGGTAATATATTTATAGGGTGTGAAGAGCGGAGAGGACGTAAAATATGAAGAAATTGTTCAACCATACAAAGAGACCGGCAGAGAACTGGAAGGGTTATGACGAGAACGATCATGACTGGGACGGATCGGAGTATGAGGGGGAAGAAGAATATTATGAGGACGAGAGTTATGGTATAGAGGAACCGTTTGAAGCGGCAGAACTTTACGAAGATCCGGAGTATTACGGGGAGGCAGAGACCATCGAAGGGGCTTACGGAGAACCGGGATTCTATGCCGAGATGGGAATAGCAGAAGAGGCGGAGGCTTATGGAGATCCGGAGTATTATGCGGAAGAGGAAGCTGTCGGAGAGGCAGGGTTCTGTGAAGAATCAGAGTATTATGTGGAATCAGAGTCTGCTGAAGAGACAGAAGCCTACAGAGAGCCTGAGTACTACAGGGAATCGGGGAACTTTGAAGAGGCGGAGCTTTATGGGGAACCGGAGAATATTGAAGAGGCAGGGTACTACAGGGAACCGGAGTATTACGAAGAAGCTGTCGAAGAGACAGA
>CAMWWF010000126.1 GCA_947177885.1 uncultured Lachnospiraceae bacterium | reverse complement strand
CGCTGTGGGACGGGACTACATTGTACAAGCTGTATGAGACGGCGTACACACCCTGGGAATGGCAGCCGAAGTTAAAGAAACTGGCGGAAGAGATGGGATTGATCTTCTTTTCCTCTCCCTTTGACCTGAGCAGCATTGACTTTCTGGAGGAGATGGAGGTGCCTGCCTACAAGGTGGCAAGTCCGGAGATCACGGATATCCCGTTCCTGAAAAGGATAGCGCAGACAGGCAAGCCGATCATCATCTCCACCGGCATCGCTCATATGGCGGATATCGAACTGGCCCTGAGAACATGCAGGGAGGCGGGAAACGAACAGGTGATCCTGTTAAAGTGTACCACTGCATATCCTGCGCCCTATGAGGATATCAATCTGAAAACGATTCCGTCCATGAGGGAGAGTTTTGACTGTATCACAGGAATCTCCGATCATACGATGGGCGGCGCGGTGGCGGATGCCGCTGTGGCGCTGGGGGCTAAGGTGGTGGAAAAGCATCTGACTTTAAGACGTGCGGACGGCGGTGCGGATGCGGCTTTCTCCATGGAACCGGAGGAATTCAGGGAGATGACGGAGAATATCCGCAGGGTGGAAAAGGCTTTGGGAAAGGTGACATATGACTTGACCCCCAAGCAGCAAAACACCAGAAAATATTCCCGCTCCCTGTTCGTGGCGAAAGATATGAAGGCCGGGGAGGTATTCACCCCGGAGAATCTCCGTTCCGTGCGGCCTGCCTGTGGTCTGCATACCATGTACTATGAGGAGATCCTGGGGAAGAGGATTACCAGGGACGCCAGGCTGGGCACTCCCATGAGCTGGCAGCTGGTGGAATTTGAGCAGGAGAGTTAGGGGGAGGCGGATATGTATCTGATCCGGGCGGACGGCAATGCCCAGATAGGGGCGGGGCACCTGATGCGCTGCCTGACAATAGCGGACGCCATGAGGCGGTATGCGGACAGCCGTGAGATTCTTTTCGTCTGTGCGGACGGGCAGTCGGCAAAATTGGCAGAGAGCCGCGGTTACACAACTTATGTTCTGGGCGGCGAACCGCGGGATATGGAGGCGGAGCTCTCCGCATGGCCCCGGATACCGGAAATCGATCAAAGTACAAATGTTATTCTTGTGGACAGCTACTTTGTGACAGGGCGTTATCTGGAAGCGATCAGGGAATATGGAACGGTGGCGCTGCTGGACGATACGGGGGAGGAGTGTTTTCCTGTAGACAGGATCATTAACTACAATGCTTTTGCTGACAGGAAACAATATGAACGTCTTTACAGGGATTCGGATACGGAGTTGATCCTGGGGAGCTCTTATGTACCTGTCAGACCACAGTTTCGGGAGAGAAGCTATACAGTCAGGGAGAGAGCTGAGGATATCCTGATCACGACCGGCGGCGGGGATGCGGATAATATTGCGGGCCGGATCTTAAAGGCGATGCGGGACGGGGAGGACGAAACCGTACGCGGGAAGTTGCATTATCATTTGATAATTGGTAATTTTAACCCTCATCTGAAGGAGATGAAGGCTTTGGAAGAGCGATCAGCCAATATCCATATCTACCACAATGTGCATGACATGGCGGAGCTGATGAGTCGGTGCGATCTGGCGGTTACGGCTGGCGGATCCACGGTTTATGAGCTGGCGGTGGTGGGCGTTCCCTTTATCTGCTTCTCCTATGCGGAGAATCAGGAAAAGATGACGGAGTATTTTCAGCGGGAGGAACCCGCCCTGTCGGCGGGAGCATATCACAGGGATCCGGAGACGGTTCTGGAACGAATCGTGGAACTGACAATGGCGCTGGTGCGGGATCATGAGAAGAGAAACAGGTGTTGCTTAAATGGACGGAGGCTTGCGGACGGGCTGGGCGCGGAGCGGCTGGCAAAGCTTTTGACAGGTTCCTGACAGGAGACGGCGGGGTAAGGGTAATGTGAAAATGCAGGAAAACAGGGAGGATCGATTGAAGAAAAGAATTCAGATTAAGGGGATCATATATGGAATTGTTTCCGCGGTGTTGTTTTGCGCGCTTCTGCTGCTGACATTTCCTCTCAGGAAGACCGGGAAGACATATGCGCCGTCTATTGTTGTGCTGGGAGACAGTATCATGGGACAGGTTCGTGATGATGCTTCCGTCACGGCATCCCTTTCCGTTTCCCTGGGAAGAGAGGCTTATAACGGGGCTCTCGGCGGTACCTGTTTCAGCCGTATCGATACGGACAGGCGGAGCGCCTATACCAAGGACAGTCTTTCTTTTGCGGCGATTTCCCGGGCGGCGGCGCTGGATGACTTTGGCCTGCAGCAGACTGCCGTAGTCAGGGAAAGCGCCACGGAATATTTTCCGGAGGTGATAGATACTCTGGAGGAAATAGACTTTTCCGGTGTGGAGATTCTGCTGGTCCAGTACGGCGTCAACGACTATCATCAGGGAGTTCCTCTGGATAATCCGGAGGATCCGTATGACGAGTATACTTTCGGCGGGGCGATGCGAAGCGCGCTGTCCTTCTGGAAGAAGGCTTATCCGGATCTCAGGATCATACTGCTGACTTCCACCTACAGCTGGTATCTGTATACGGGGGAGACCTGCGAAGAGAAGGATGAGGGCGGGGGCATACTGGAGGATTATGTCAACAAGGAAATTCAGGTGGCGGAAGAGATGAACGTGGAAATCCTGGATTTGTATCACGATTTTTATCCCCACGAAGTATGGGATGACTGGAGCATATATACCAGCGACGGACTGCATCCCAATGGGGCGGGCAGGATATTGCTGGCGGACACGGTCAGGGAGTATTTGAACCAATGAAGTGACGCCGTGTCGTAATGGGAAACGGGACTGGAGTGGAGAAGCGATGGCACCGGAAGAATGGTTTAAAAAATTAAATAAGGATTTCCTGAAAAGAGAGTGGAAGACGGCTTTTTTTTCGGCGTTCGGTATCGGACTGCTGATACACATGCCGGTGCTTCTGTCGGATATTCCGAACCATGACGGGCTGGCCAGCATGTATTTTGATCAGAATATGATCACCTCCGGAAGGTGGTTTCTCATGGTGGCCTGCGGTTTTTCTTCTTTTTATACTATTCCGTGGCTGATCGGGGTAATCGGACTGCTCTTCCTTTCCGCGGCTGCAGCTGCGTTAGTGGAGCTTCTGGAGATCCGCAGGACGTGGGCGGCGGTATTGACCGGAGGACTTTTGGTCTCCTTTCCGGCGCTTGCCTCAACCTTTGCTTATGTGTTTACGATGGACGGGTATATGCTGGCGCTGCTACTGGCTGTTCTGGCAGTGCTTTTTACAAAGAAATACCGGAGGGGATTCATTCCCGGAGCGGTGTGTCTGGCGTTCAGCATGGGAACCTATCAGGCATATCTGTCCTTTGCCATGATCCTTTCCGTATATGCCATTCTGCCGCTGGCGGCAGGGCAGGAGAGCGTAAAGGAAAAAGCGAAGAAAGCTGCCCGCTATTTGTACATGGGTATCATGGGCGGGGCGCTTTATTATCTGATCCTGCAGATCCTGTTGAAAATACAGGGAAAGGAACTTGCCTCTTACCAGGGGATCAATGATATGGCCGCCGGTGCGTCGGCGGGAAGTCTGTTTGCCGTGGTAAAAGACATGTACCGGGATTTCCTTGGATTTTCCTTGAAGGGAAACGTGGTTTTCCAAAATATTCCGTCAGCGGCGGCCTGCCTGGTATTGCTGCTGGCAGCGCTGGGAGCGGGAGTTTGTCGGCTGCGGGGCAGAAAAGAGTGGAAAACCCCTCTCTTTTTCGCTATAATGATATTTGTATTGGTAATTTTTCCCGTGATCACCAATGTGATCCTTCTGATTTCCCCCAACGTGACCTACCATTTGCTGATGCGCTATCAGTGGGTGCTGATACCCGTCGGAATGGTGGCATTGGCGGGAAGAGCCTCCGGGCGGACAAAGATTTCCGCGTGGACGGAATGGGCGGCGCTTGGGGCGGCTTTTGTGCTGGTGTTCCACTATGCGGTGGCAGATAATATCGCTTATTCCAATCTGGCGAAGCGGTATGAGAAGACATACGCTTATTGTGTGCGCCTGCTTGACCGGATCGAACAGACGGAGGGATATTATCCGGATATTCCCATCGCCATGATAGGACGTGTCAGCGATGTGCAATATCCCGGAACGGACATTACCCTGTCTGTGACCTCCAATATGATCGGTCTGAGCGGCGACAGTCTGCTTTATACAGGGGATAATTACCGGGAGTTTATCAGACATTATCTGGGAGCGACGCTGAATATACAGCCTGCGGAGGCCATGGCGGAGATATACTATTCCGAGGAATACAGAGCCATGGACAGTTTTCCGGGTGAAAATTCCATTCGCATCATAGACGGTGTCATGTATATAAAAACAGAAAACCTGAGTCAATAACAGGTGGAACGGGAAGGAGGAGAAAATGGCGCTGTTGTCAATCGTACTGCCGGCCTATAATGAAGAACAGAATATTGCAAACACGGCAAAAGTACTGTCAGGGCTTCTGGAAGAAAACGAAATTGATTATGAGCTGGTGTTTATCAGTGACGGTTCCAGGGATGACACTTACAGTGAGATCAGAAAGGCGGCAGAGAGGAATGCCCGGATAAAAGGAGCCGAATTCAGCCGCAACTTCGGAAAGGAAGCCGGTATTTTCGCGGGTTTGGAGCTGACGACCGGAGACGCGGTGATCGTCATGGACTGCGACCTGCAGCACCCTCCGGAAGTGATCCCGCAGATGTGGAAACTGTGGCAGGAGGGAGCGGAGGTGGTGGAGGGCATCAAGATCAGCCGCGGCAGGGAAAGCCTGCCTCACAAGCTGTCAGCAGGTCTCTTTTACAGGATCATGAGTAAGCTGATAAAGATGGACATGAATTCCTCTTCCGACTATAAGCTGCTGGACCGGAAGGTGGCGGATGTGCTGCTGGCGCTGCCGGAACGGAATACTTTTTTCCGCGCTCTGACTTTCTGGGCTGGTTTCCGCACGGAGACGGTACAGTATGAAGTACAGGAAAGGCAGTTCGGTGAGAGCAAGTGGTCCTTTTGGAGCCTGATGAAGTATGCCATATCCAATGCAACCTCTTTCAGCACACTGCCGCTGCAGCTGGTAACCGTCATGGGAATGATATCCATACTGTTCAGTGTGGTGCTGGCTGTCCAGACGCTGGTAAAATTTCTTACGGGCACGGCGGTGGAGGGCTTTACCACTGTGATCCTGCTGATCCTGATCATCGGTGGTTTTCTGATGCTGAGCCTGGGGATCATCGGGCATTATATTGCCAGGATCTATGAGGAAGTGAAGGGGCGGCCCAAATATATCATCAATAAGGTTACAGACAATGTGCAGGGATCTGTGACCGGAGTCTGGAAGAAAAATGAACGGACGCGGAACAGACTTTGAGACAGGTCACATGCGAAACGCAAGTGAGACAGTGTGTCAGGAGTCGGAAAGGTATGGTTTTGATATGATAAATTTTAATGTGCCGCCTTATGTGGATAAAGCGGCGGACTACATTCAGGAATGTGTAAAAAATCAGAAAATCTGCGGCGACGGTGCGTATACCCAAAAGTGCAGCCAATGGATCGAGGAGAGAACGGGTACCACCAAGTGTCTGCTCACTACGTCCTGCACCCATGCCACCGAGCTTGCGGCGCTGCTTTCGGATATTCATCCCGGGGACGAGGCGATCATGCCCGCATACACTTTTGTGTCTACCGCGGATGCCTTTGTACTTCGCGGCGCGGTGCCCGTGTTCGTGGATATCCGGCCGGACACCATGAATATGGATGAGAAGCTGATCGAGGCCGCCGTCACGGAGAAGACCCGGGCCATTGTGCCGGTTCATTATGCCGGTGTGGCCTGTGAGATGGACACGATCATGGACATCGCGCAGAGACACCGTCTGATCGTGATCGAGGATGCGGCGCAGGGCATCATGGCTTCCTATAAGGGAAAGGCGCTGGGAACCTTCGGGAATTTCGGATGTTTCAGTTTCCATGAGACGAAAAATTACAGCATGGGCGAGGGCGGCGCGCTGCTGATCCGGGATGAAAAGGATGTGGAAGAGGCGGAGATCATCCGCGAGAAAGGAACGAACCGCAGCAAATATTACCGCGGACAGATTGACAAATATACCTGGATCAATTACGGTTCCTCTTATCTGCCCAGTGATATGAATGCCGCCTATCTCTATGCCCAGCTGGAGATCGCGGATGAGATCAATGAGGCGAGACTGTCTCTCTGGAATCGGTATTGGGAGAATCTGAGCGTCCTTGCGGAGGCGGGCAGGATCGAACTGCCCACGGTGCCGGAAAACTGCGTCCACAATGCGCATATGTTTTATATAAAGGCGAGGGATGTGGAGGAGCGGGCGGCATTTATCGACCACATGAAGCAAAACAACATCCTCTCGGTATTTCATTACGTTCCTCTGCATACAGCGCCTGCGGGAAGGAAATTCGGGCGGTTCCACGGGGAGGACAGATATACCACAAGGGAGAGCGAGCGCCTTGTGCGTCTGCCCATGTATTATGGCCTGAAACCGGAACAGGTGGATGAGATCTGCGAGACGGTAAAGAAATTCTATTTGTAAATATTTGTGTCGTGAATTGATAAAAAAGTGAGATCAATGGAAAGTAAAAGAATCGTGCAAAAAGCGATGGGGCATGTTTCAGCCGTATTGAAAGGTGTTCTCTTTATAGGTGTCAGCATACAGATCGTCATGGGGATTGTCTGGATGTGCTGTAATTTTCCTCATGTTCCGCAGTTCGGGGAGAGTCTTTTTTACATGCAGGTCAGCCGGACGCTGCGCTGTGATGAATATACAGGGATTCTGTATCCGGTATTTTTGTGGATCGTGAGAAGAAACCATTACGTGGTCTGTGTGTTGCAGCTTGCAGCGGCTTATGCCGCGGCGCGGCGGTTTCTGCAGGTGTTTTTGCCTGGAGAAAAATGGAGGCTGGCCTGGGGAAGTCTTGCGCTTATGACGATTCCCGTTGTATTGCAGTGCCATATGGCGCTGCTGCCATGTTCCTTTGTTTCCTCCCTTTTGCTGTTGGAGTTGTCCCTGCTGACCGGGGCTGTGAGGAAGGAGGAAGAGCGCACTTTAAAAAAGCTGGCGGAGATGTCTTTATGCTGGCTGGCTCTGGCACTGCTTTTACCGGAATATCTTTATCTGGGAGCGATACCTGTGATACTGTTTGCCATCTGCTGTTACCGGAAGTGGAGAGGGCATGGGAGGATCCCGTATTACGGTCTGCTGCTGATCGTCTCCTTTGCCGGGATGATCGTGGGAATCAACAGTATCACCCAGACACGGGGATTGTATGGGAGACTGCATAAGACACCGCTGATGACAATGACACAGAGGATTGCCTGGACCAGTATTATGACAGAGTATGAAAACTGGCCATGGCAGATCGTGTATGATGTGGGTGAATATGCGATCCTGAGTTCGGCGCAGTATGCGGATGGAATGGATTGTTATTTCTTTCCTGCCGTGGAACAGGCGGTGGCGGATCAGACCCTGACACGGCAGCAGGCAGACGATTATTATACCACGTTGACAGAGACGGCATGGAGATGGCATAAGCCTGTGATCTTAAAGGAAATGGCATGGGATGTGCTGGGGTATGGGGCGTCGCCTTTGTTTTTGCAGTTGTTTTTGACGGGAAGGGGCTATGACTCCTACAGTAACAGAAATTATGATTTCTTTCTGGAATATACGCCCGGGATGTCCAAAGGTTACATGGATTACGGGAGCTGGTGGTTTGCCGTTGCGGCGGCGCTGACGGCATTGCTGCAGGTATTGCGGTTA
>CAMWWF010000125.1 GCA_947177885.1 uncultured Lachnospiraceae bacterium | reverse complement strand
GTCCTCAAAGAAGCACCTGTCCCCGTCCACATAGAGGGCGATGGCCTGTCCCACCGTATGACCAAAGCCCGCGTCATTCTGAAAGGTGAGATGCTTTGCGGTAAAGTCGGGGGCGTCTATCCGAACCGTGGCCGTCCGGAAGGTTCCCCTCTTCTCTCCGTCCTCCTCGATTTCATTGGCTCCGTGCCCAAAGACAATCACAACGGCCTCCCTGTCCTCTCCCAGAAACGTCACATTGGGCCTGGAAACCACCAGTTTCTCCCTGTAGATCCCCTTCCCGATATGTATCACCACAGACTGTACTTCGTACTCCGGGGAAGGATAACGCTTTCCCGCCTCCAGCTCCCCGGCAATGTGCTCCGCCACGGGAGCGAGTCTGTCCGCCGCTTCCAGAGCCTCCGCAATGGTGGGAAAGCTGTTTTCCGCAGTTTGCTCTTTCTCATGGCTGATATGGCCGACATAAAAATGCAGGGGTTGTTTTTGTGAATTCATCGTTGTGATTTCTCCTTCCTATAGACTCTCGGAATCTCTTTGTGCCTGATCTTCAAGTTCCTGCAGATAATCAAAACACAAGCCTCCATCGCATCGATAAAAGAACGGAGCGTCGCGGATGATATTCCCACTGTTGATCATAAAACTGTCCGGCTCTTTTCCGCTGCAGTTATGAAAACTCATACGGAAGCCGAATCCGGAATATCCCGCGGATACCTTATATCTCTTCCTTTATCAGCAGCCTGCGATATGTCCGGGATCAGATATCCGTCATCAGCTCCAGCACAGTGTCATATCCTTTTTCTGCTGCCACCTGCACGGCGCTTTCGCCCTTATTGTTGGTATGGTTGTAGTCCGCGCCCTTCTTGATCAGGAAACGCGCCACCTCCTGATTGCCGTATTTCAAAGCGTAATACAGCGCCGTATTTCCCGCATTGTCCTCCATGTTGACATCCGCTCCGGCACGGATCAGCTCCTTTATGACATCCTTGTAGCACTGCTCCTTCGTATTGAGGATCAGCGCCGTATTGCCGTCATTGTCCGCAGCATTTACATTTACGCCCCTTTCCAGAAAGATGGGCAGAAGCTCACGGGTGGCATTCAGATTAAGGTACTGCAGCAGCATAAGGGGAGTTTTCCCATCGTTCCGTGCTCCGTCCAGAGTTTTCAACGCTTTAAGCACCCCGGCTCTCTCTCCGGACTGCAGATCCCCGCCGAACTTCTTTTTCATGACCGCGTGATGGGCCGGGAGCTCGCCGTTTACATTCTGCAGTGAGCTGTCCGCACCGGAAGCCTCCAAAAGCTTCACGATCTCTCCCCTGCCGTAAATGCAGGCAATGTGGAGGGGCGTATTCCCGGCCTCTGCGGGCAGGTCCTGAGTCAGGTTCACATCCACGCCCTTTTCGATCATGACCCGGAGCATTTCCAGATGACCGTTCCCGGCAGCCCAGTGTACCGCCGCCATACCGGAATTGTCCCGCTGTTCCATGGATTCTCTGGAAAAGAATTCCGCCGCTTTCTCAAAATAATCGTCTTTTTTCCTGCTGAACATCATAATCTTCGGCTTCCCGGAAGCCACCACAGCTGCGGGAGTCATCCCTTTCACCGCTGCCGCATCCATATCAATGCCGTATTCCATGAATTTACGGATCACCCTCACGCCGTAATTGCTGTCAAGACACTTGTCACGCAGGCAGAATACCGTGCCGCCGCTGTGGATGGGGGCCGTGAAGTCAATGCCCGCATCCCGGCATATGTCAAGAACCTCGCCTTTGTCATCATGTATCAGGGCATTGTGCATGACCCGCGAAAGATAATCCATATCATCGTCATCATCCGTATCCATTCTGGAGATCAGCTTTTTCAAAAGGTAAAGGGCAATGCTGATCTTATCCTTATCATCGTCGGATACACCGGCAAAAGCATTTCCTGTGATCCGGCTCAGATTCGCCATATCCATACGGGCCGCCGGGCAGTCCTCCTCCGCACCGGCATCCTTTAACGCCATGCAGAGTCCCTCATTATACATTTTCTCCGCTGCCTGCATGGGTGTCTCCCCGTCCGCATTTGCCTGATTCACCAGCCCCTCGCACCGGGCAAGACAAAGCGCCGCCGTCATATGGCCGTTATGGATAGCGGTCAGCAGAAGGGAATTCCCCTTTTCATCCACATCGTCCGTCTCCGCGCCCTTTTCCAAAAACACTTTCGTCAGCGCCCAGGAACAGGAGGAATTCCGGTCCTGCAGCATCAGCGCAAAGGGCGTCAGTCCGTCCCCGTCCTTTCCATTAATGCCTTCTGCAAGCAGGCGGGCAATGGCTTCTCTCTGGTCCATGCTGTGCCGCTTGCATTCGTAACCGTTCTGCAGTCCTTCTATGTAGGGATGCCCGAGATAATGGTATCCGTTCCGCCCCGCCGCATCGCACTGCGCCCCGTCGGCGCCATGCTCCAGCAGAAGCTTCACCATGGCAAGATTACTCCTGCAGCACGCCAGCATGAGGGGCGTCAGCCCTCTGTCTTTGCCGTCCGTTATATTGACATCCGCTTTTTCTTCCTGAAGGATCGCCTGAACCGCATCGTAAAAATTATGCCATACAAGGAGATGGAAAAGGGACATTCCCCCATTTCCCGAAGTATCGCTCAGTTCCTCACTGCCGCATTTCGCGATGCAGGATTCCGCTTCCTGTATTTCCTGCTCCTTGAACAGATTGTAACGGTATCTGTCCTCATCGAAATCACCTTCCCACCAGGGAATATATTTGTACTGGCTGCTTCCGATGGAAGAGCCCAGCGTCTTTGCCAATTCTACTGTATTCATACTAACCTCCATGTCACAGCTTTGCTGCGTTAAGCTTACTTCTCCGCTCCTGCCATAAGCAGCTTCTCCACGATGTCATTGCTGCCGGCTTCCGTTGCATAATAGAGGGCCGTATGCTCCGCCAGGTCCGCATAGGTGACATCCGCACCTTTTTCGAGCAATGCTTCCACGATATAGTTGCTGCCCTTTCTCGCGGCAATGATCAGCGCCGTCTCACCGTCCTCGTCCCGCTCATTGACGCGGGCGCCTTTCTCCAGCAGTTTCCGGACAAGGTGCTCATTCCTGTTTCCCGCAGCCATGTGCAGTGGGGCATATCCGTTATCCCCGCTGATATTGGGATCGGCTCCCACCTCCAGCAGCAGCTCCGCGATCAGAAGATTATCCTCCGCTACCGCCACATAGAGGGGCGTATGCTTATTGTCATTGCGGGCATTGATATCCATATCACCCTTTGCCAGCATCGCCTTTACCACCTCTCCCTGCCCGTTATAGCAGGCCTGATGGAGCGGGGTATTGCCGTAAGCGTCCGTATTCCCCGCACTTTCCTTTGACATACTCTCGATCAGCTGTACCAGTCCCAGGGCATTGGCGTAATCCAGCGCCGTGTGATTCTCATTGTCCATAACGGAAATGTCCGCTCCCATCTCCATCAGATATTTGGCCGCCTCCACTTTCCTTGCCTCCACCGCATAGATCAGGGGCGTCTTTCCGTTCCGATCCGTGGCGTCAATATCTGCTCCGGCATCCATCAGCAGCCTTATGATCTCCTTATTTCCCGACTTTACCGCCATGTGGAGCGGGGTGACACTGGTATTGGATATCAGATTCACATCCGCTTCCTTTTCCAGCAGCATTTTTACAATGTCCCTGTACCCCTTATTGCAGGCATAGTGGATCGGCGCAAGCCCCTGCTCATCCACCGCGTTCACATTGATCCCTTCCTTTTTCAAGAATGTCATCACTACCCCTTTTTGACCGTTCTGACATGCTTTCAATAACAGTTTCTCCATTTTTCCCTCCTGTTCTGCCATACGGCAGCCTCTTATATATCAAACATTTTCACCTTGTCGTTATCCCGTCATCTTAAACTCCAGACATTTCTTATAATACACAATGAAGCGATAATATGTGGGATGATGGCAAAAGTAAAATTCTTTTTCTCTGTTCCCGCATACCAGCACATCCATCGGAACACAGAATAACTCACTCAACGCATACAGATTATCTACCGTCGGAAGACATCTTCCCGCAAACCAATGGTAAATACTTTGCGGGGCGGCCAGTTCCAGATACTCCTGAACATCCTTGACCGTCATTCCTCTCATTTGCATGATACATTTGATATTGCGGCCTGTGTTATGTGTATCGATCAGGGGAAATTTCTTTTTCTTCCGGTCATGTCCTGACAGTGTGGTTTCCATACTTATATCCTCTGCTTTCCTCGAGGTGTGCGTCCCGGAAAAATCCTTTTCAAACACGCTCTAATGTTCTTCCAGCCAGCGGACCGCGCAGTGCGCCAGACAGGCGGAGCCGATCGGACAGACATCCTCATTGAACTGAACCTTTGGATTGTGGGCAGGGGCATCGCCCCGCTCATCCATATATCCTGCCATCTCGTCCTTTGCGCCCTCAAAAGTTTCCTCCGCAGGCCGGAACATAAAACGTACTCTGCCGGACAACACGGTTTCCTTTTCTTTCAGCATCTTCGCCGCTGTCAGCAGCATGGCTGCATGAAGATCATGTCCACAGGCATGAGCCTCCGTACCGGTCGGACAGGCAAAGCTTTCGCCGCTTTCCTCCGGCATGGGCAACGCATCCATATCCGCACGGAGCAGGATGGTTCTTCCCCCTTCCCTGCCCGGCTCTGCGGTCACTCCATGCCCACAGGGATGCGGATCCAGGTCGTATCCTCTCAGCTGCTCCATGACATAGCTCTGCCCTTTCGGCATCTGCAGACCTGCCTCCGCATTTTTATGCAGCCAGCGGCAATGGGCGACCGTCTCCTCGCGCAATTCCAGCGCCCTTTCATAAAGATCCATAATTCTGCCTCCTTTTCATCATAAAACCGGAAACATGTGTTTCGTTATGTATTTATGATTCTACCAGAATATACCGCACTGTCAATGCGATCCGCAAAAGATTGTCTCTGCCAGGGCTTTTCCGGTTCGATATATGCAGCGCATTGGAGATCGCTACAGCCTTAAAGTTTCCCGGGATTTTGCTTTTGCAGCAATTATTTTTGCCGCGTTACTGTACCGCACGCGGGTTCAGCCCATCGTCACCACAACCTCATAGTGTTCCCTGTCCTGCAAATAAGGCACCACACAGCCTTCCACAGGCGTTCCGTCCACAGTCATGGCGACAACGCCTTTCTCCACATTGTTGGGATTCTGCACGGTGATATGATAAGTTCCCCCACGGAATTTACGTGTTATGGTAAAGTCGCCAAAGCCTTTGGGAACACAGGGATTGACGAGCAGCCCTGTATGAGTAGGGTACACGCCCAGAATGTACTGGGAAATATTGACAAAGGTCCATGCCGCGGTACCGGTAAGCCAACTGTTCTTGGCCTCTCCATGAAATTTAGCGTCACGACCTGCGATCATCTGCGCATACACATAGGGCTCTGTGCGGTGAATCTCGCTGATTTCCTCCACATAGGCAGGGCAGGTCTTTTTGTAAATCTCAAAGGCCCTGTCACCGTGACCCAGCACAGTTTCCGCAATGGATACCCAGGGATTGCTGTGGCAGAAGATTCCGGCGTTTTCCTTGTATCCCGGGGGATAGGAGGAGACCTCGCCCAGTTCCAGATGGTATTCTGTGTAGGCAGGCTGAAGAAGCATGACGCCATACCTGGTGTCCAGACGCTCTTTCACAGAATTGAGGGCTTTCTCCGCCAGGCCTTCTTTCACACCCACACCGGCCAGCACACAGAAGCCCTGGGGTTCAATGTAAATCTGTCCTTCCTTGCATTCTCTGGATCCCACCTTGTCACCGTTGGCGTCATAGGCGCGCACAAACCAGTCCCCGTCCCATCCGTCTTTCAAAATGATATCATACATTTCCTGTACTGCCCTGCGGGCACGTGTGGCTTCCGCCTCGTCGCCCATAAGTTCACAAAGCTGGGCATATTCTTCGCCATATTTCACGAACATACCCGCTATAAACACAGATTCAGCCACCGGACCTTCGCTGGGTCCAAAGGTCTGGAATGATTCGCCGGGATGCTCGGAAAAGCAGTTCAGATTCAGGCAGTCATTCCAGTCGGCGCGGCCGATCAGAGGCAGACCATGAGGTCCCCTGTGAGTCAGCGTATAGTTGAACGAACGCTTTAAATGATCTATGAGGGGAGTTGCGACACTCATGTCATTATCAAAAGGAACCGGCTGGGAAAGGATGGCGGTGTCTCCCGTCTCACGTACATAGGCGCTGACACCTGCAATAAGCCACAGGGGATCGTCATTGAAGCCACTGCCTATGTCGGAGTTGCCTTTCTTGGTCAGAGGCTGGTACTGATGATAGGCACTGCCGTCCTGAAGCTGCGTGGAAGCGATATCAAGGATCCGCTCTCTCGCCCTGTCGGGAATCAAATGTACGAACCCAAGCAAATCCTGGCAGGAATCGCGGAAGCCCATGCCCCGGCCTATTCCGGACTCGTAGTAAGAGGCGGAACGGGACATATTGAAAGTAACCATGCACTGATACTGATTCCAGATATTCACCATGCGGTTTACCTTGTCCATGCCGGAGTGTACGGTATATTTGGAGAGCAATGCCCGCCAGTAATCCTGTAACTCCGCAAATGCTTTGTCCACGGCCTCCGTGGTGTTGTACCTGGCCAGCATTTCCAGCGCGCGTCTCTTGTTAATAATGCCTGGGGACTCCCATTTCTCAGTTTGAAGATTCTCAATATAGCCCAGCACAAAGATATAGGTTTTGCTCTCGCCGGGAGCCAGCGTCACGTTCAGCTGATGGGCCGCGACGGGGGACCAGCCGCTGGCCACGGAGTTTGTACAGGCGCCGTTTTCCACCGCCTCCGGATCACCTGTTCCACGGTAGGATCCCAGGAAAGCGTCCCTGCTGGTGTCGTAGCCTGCGATTTCGGCGTTGACGGAATAGAATGCATAATGATTTCTGCGCTCGCGGTACTCCGTCTTGTGATAAATGGCGGACCCATCTATCTCCACTTCTCCGGTGTTTAAATTCCTCTGGAAGTTCTTCATATCATCATCCGCATTCCACAGGCACCACTCCACATAGGAAAATACGGAGAAGACCTTTGTGGAATCAGAACGGTTGGTCAGGATCAGCTTGCTGATCTCACAATTGTCCTTTGTGGGGACAAAAATCAAAAGTTCTGTTTCCAGCCGGTTCCTGGAAGAAGTAAAGCGGCTGTAACCAATGCCGTGCCGGCATTCATAGGAATCAAGTTCTGTCCTGACGGGCTGCCATCCGGGATTCCAGATGGTGTCACCATCTTTGATATAGAAGAATTTACCGTTTACATCCCCGGGCACATCATTGTAACGATACCGGGTCAGACGGAGAAGCTTTGCATCCTTATAAAAGGTATATCCACCGCAAGTATTGGACAAAAGCGTAAAAAAGTCTCCCGAACCAAGATAGTTAATCCAAGGCAGAGGCGTTTTAGGAGTGGTAATGACATACTCCCGGTTAACATCATCGAAATACCCGAATTTCATAGTGTAATCCTCCGTTTTCTGATTAATAGAGATATGGTATGAAAACGATTAAGTTTTGAAATGCTTTATTGGAATTATACAGAAGGGCATAAAAAAAAGCAATAGAAACATGATAAATATGGGAAATAGTGATAATCATCCGGACATGTCTGCATGGAAACGAATCAGAAATATTACAGGACGGAAAACGGCGTCACATCATAATATCTGAAAATTAAAATAATTTCCACAAAAATACGCTCAACAATCTGGCACTTATTTACAAAATGCATAATATATTTTAAAATTTTGTTGCAATTTTATGCATAATGATATATATTAGAATTACGAAAA
>CAMWWF010000124.1 GCA_947177885.1 uncultured Lachnospiraceae bacterium | reverse complement strand
GCGGAGACGCATCCGGAAGAGTGCAGAGATAAATGTGTGTGAACTTTTAAATCTCACACGGAAGAACGCGAATAACAGCGTTCTTTCAGGCTTGCGGCGGTTCGCTATTATTTGTGCGGACTGCGTTGGGCATGACGGAATGTGAGAGAAGAGGCTTTAACCTTGCAGAATATGCGGGCTGAGAATTTTGAGTCACATGAGAAAGAAAAATCCCATGGCATCTGGCCATGGGATTTTTTGTTGTACAGTTTTGATTATGTTGATAAATTCCGATCGTTCGATCACTGCTTCTCAGCGGAGAAGTAAACAAAGAATACATCACCTGTGGAATCGTCATCAAACATTTCCAGATAGGAGATGGAGAAATCTTTGCTGCCGGCAGGAACTTCGTATACCAGAAGGCCGTTGATGGTCTTACCGATAGACAGTTCATACTCACCGGGAAGCATCTGATCGTTCAATACGTCATTGAGCTCCAGAGTGATAGGGAAGCCAAAAGCGTCATCTGCGGTGTCATTCCACTGAACCTGAAAATCAGTATCATACATGGGAAGAGTGGAAGTAACGGTATTCTTGATCGTAACATCAGCTACCAGTATCTCGTTGCCATCCTGTGGAGTATATCCTTCGTATTCGTCACAGAGATAAGCGCTGTTCACGGTGTAATCAAAGAAGTAAGTGTGCATGGTGTCACCGAGACGTCCCTCTGCGTTACCGTTCTCATCAGGATAACCTGCGCGGCTTTCCGCGGAACTGGAAGAAGCAGCGGAACTGGATTCTGTAGAACCGGATGTACTGAGAGATGGCGTAGAACCGGATGTACCGGAAGAACCGGAACCGCTGGAAAGTGTACCGTTACTGCCGCAGCCTGTCAGAACCGCTGCCGTAACTACAGTTGCTAAGAAAAGTGAAGCAAATTTTTTCATATCGATCCTCCGTATAAAAATATAGTATAAATATCACAACCCCTATATTATCACATTTTTCAGATATGTACAATTCTTTTTGAAATAATTATATTTTTCACATGCTGTTTTTCTGGATATTTTGATACAATCAGGATACTTTTCGGATACCATTAGGATATGTTTCCGGATTATCATGTATGGCGAATCATGTATTTCGTGTTACGGTTCCCATATTACAGGGCGAAGACGGATCTGTGCGGCATTTTTGCAGAAAGCGGCAATTTGCACCGGGGCCGGAATCGATATTGCAGACCGTATGGCACGAACGGTAACCATCTATCATACGAGGAGGCATATGAAATGACAGGATCATTAAAAGCAAAATGGAAAAGGAGACTGGCGCTGCTTACAGGCACACTGCTTCTTGCGGGAAGTATGGCGGGCTGCGGAGAGCAGGGATCCTCCGGTGTTGCGGGCGATTCCGTGACCGGCAGTGAAGGGGCAACGAGAGGTGTCTGGCTGGAAAAGGAGGTAACTCTCACAGGCATACCGGAAGGGGTGACGCCGAGACAGGTGTACACAGTTGACGACAAATTACATCTGGTGACGGCAGCGGATGAAAACGGGGGACTTCGGATTCAAGAGTGGGAACTTCAGGAAGATGCTTTTGCAGAAGTCACGCAGGGATGGCTGACAGATTTTGTCATTCCCGGAGAGTCGTGGACGGACTTTAGACTGATGCAGGGTGGTAATGGCGTACAGTATCTCTTTTACAGTCTGGTGGACAGTGAAACCGAAACCTACAGAAGTTATCTTTGGAGAGGGGACGGCAGTGAGTCGAAGGAAATTACGCCTGAGAAGTGGACGGTGGCCGATGAGGAATATGGCTCTTATGAGTATATCACCGGGATCGCGGCGTTGAACAACGGCTCTCTGGCGGCGGTTTCTTTTCATTCTGCTGATCGTATCAACGGGGAGGATGGAAGCGTACTGGACAGCATACCTGTTACCGGTTATTACGACGGTGGAATGGTTACGGACGGTGAAAACGTTTATCTGCTGTCTTCAGGTATGACAGGGAGTATCGATGCGGTGGAAAAGTGGATCGGCGGCAGCATGAAAGATGTGGTGACGATTCCTCTGGGGCAGAGTTCCACATCCGGGCTGAAGCTCTGTGCCCTGACGGATGGGACATTGATCTCTGCGGACGGTGACGGGATCTTTCGGTGTGAAGCCGGTACGGAGGACTGGAAGAAGCTGATCGAGGGACTGGAGACCTGCTTTTCCCTGTCAGGCACCTGGTGTATTGGTCTGACGGCTTTGCAGGACGGTCGGATATATGCGCTGTTTGGCGGGGAAGATAATGTCAGGAATCTTGTGGTGTATGAATACGATCCGGAGGCGGTGCCTGTGGTGAGCACGGTTCTGAAACTGTATGCCGTGGAGGAGAGTTACCTGGTGCAGAATGCGGCGGCTCTGTATCACAGAGCACATCCGGAGGTTCTGATCGAGGTGGAGTACGCTTACTCCAGAGAGGACAGATATTCCGATGTGCCCATGGACTATAATACAGTACAGCAGCAGATCAATACCATGCTTATGGGAAGCGAGTCACCGGATATCCTGGTGCTGGATCATCTGAATAAGGAATCCTATACGGAGAAAGGACTGTTGGCGGATCTGCAGGATGTCATTGCGCCTATGGAGGAGAGCGGAGCGGTGATTTCCAATATTATGGGAGCTTACCATACGGAAGACGGGAAGCAGTATATTGCTCCCATGCAGTTTGGTTTTTCCTTTGCTGTGGGCAGGGATATCACGGCACAGGATATGGCATCCATACAGTCTCTGGGAACATTTCTGAGCGGCCGGAGCGAGAGTTATATGGGACCCGGAACGGTGACGGAGCTGGTTGATATGTTCTATCCATATTTCTGTGGAAGTATGGTGGAAAATAAGACGCTGAACAGAGAGATATTGGCGGAGTACCTGGAGGCGCTGAAGCAGATTGCGGACAACAGCGGTATCATAGAAAAGCGTGACATGGACGAAAGAGGATACAGCATATGGAATCTGGCATCTGTGGCAAAATTTGCCATGGAGGAGAGCGACGGATTTAACGGAAGCATGTTCCCGATGGCGATAGTGGATTATATCAAGGGAGAATTTACCGCCTTTGAGAACACATTCACGCCCTATGTGGAGATGGGCGTGTCATCGAAGAGTGAATATCAGGATATTGCCAGGGATTTTATAGCTTTCTGTCTGTCCGATCAGGTACAGGGGCAGGATTATTATATCGGTTATCCGATCAATGCGGCGTGTCTGGAAACGCTTGCCCAGGCTGACCGATCCAATTACGCGGCTGAGACAATGATCGAGATCGGTGAAGGGGCCATGGAGCCATTCCAGATCGGAGCTTATCCCGTGGAGACGGCACGGAAGCTGGTGGAACTGTGCAAGGGACTTGATCGGCCCCGGAAGGAGGACGCGAAGATCAGGGAAGTGCTGATCGAGACACTGCCGGACTTCCTGCAGGGTACGCAGTCCCTGGAAGAGACACTGGATAAGATAGACGGCGGACTGAGGATGTATCTGGCGGAATAATGCGGAGAGATTTTCTCAGGCGCCCTGATAAGACACCGCCTGAGAAAATCCAAAACTTCATATGGAAGGATGCCCGTGCATTCTTCACCCGGATCTGAGATTTCGCGGAGAGGGGTAAATGCGAGGTTCATATCCCGGCGGTATGACTGGTGATTGCAGATCATGGAAGATCATGGTTATGGGGAAAGCTGAGAATGTGGGAGTATACAGAAAAAATATAAGGAGTGATGGGATATGAGAGGAAAGAAATTAATTGCATTATTGAGCGTGACAAGTATATTGGCAGGATTATCAGCGGGGTGCGGTCCCGCTCCGGATACCCTGACGGCATCGGATTCAGCGGTGGCAGTGATACGGGATACGGATGGAAGTGCGCCGCAGGATATTACGCAGGAATCCTCTCAGGGAGCATCAGCGTCACAGGGGACGATTCAGGGAATATCACCGAGTGATCCTCAGAATGGATTTCCGGATGAAGAGAGTACTCCCGGAGGGAAATGGCAGGTACTGGATTCCAGGACGGCTGCCGTTGTAGATGCGGATTTCCTGGGAATGGTATGGAAACTGGACACGGATTCATTTTATATAGTTGAGGTGGAGGTCGAAATTCTTGAGGATGGCTCCATACTTGGCGGCAGTCCTTCTACCGATGTGGAGATCCCTGATTCGGAGCTGATTCAGGTGGCCTTTGATGACAATACTCATTTTTATATCCGTAACATCAGGGACGGCGGGAAAAGCTACGAGGATACAGAAGCAGGATTTCAGGATGTCGCGGCGTATATGGATGTGGATCTGAAAGGCCGGTTTGAGGATGATGTCTTTTACGCCGAGGAGGTGAGGATCAATAAGGTTCTATGACCGGTAGTCGGTATTTCCGGTAAAAGGTCAGGCTGAACTTCGCAGCCGGCAGAGTTTCAATTTGAGCACCGTAAGTCAACTGCGCCTCATTGATTGGGGTGTGCATCCCACAAAGCGTGACGCACACCCCGGCATCATATATCAAAATAAAATATAAAATTTTCATTAGAGGAAGTTCTAAATGATATCCGCTTTGATTTAGACTTTAATTTCCCTGTAAGTTAATATGTTTGGTCATACTTTATTTTTACAGAAAAGAAGCTTCGCACTTATTCACACTTAGTAAGACAGATCGATGGTATTTTTTACAATGGTAGTAACAGGTGTGAATTGTGAGTAAAGTGAAATGGGGGGGAATAAGCAAGGTGAAAATCTGGTGTATGCAGAGAGTTCTTATTATAGTATTCAAGTGATAAAATTTTATGTGAAATGAGGTAAATCAATATGGAAAACTCCGCTCTGTCAACAGCAGTTTTTTTCTCCCTTTTGGGTAGAGAATTTTGGGTTTTGATAGTAAAAGGAGAAATTATGAGAAGGATGGATATTATTTCAATGCCAGCAAGAAATTTGTAGTAGATAACGGCAGATTTGTAAGTTATGTTACCAACACTTTTGCTGTTGTTTTTGTTATGATAATATGCTTATAGAAATCCAATGATTTACTTTTGAGCCTTGATATGCTATACTAACGTAGATGTTAAGGCTCTTTTTATGCGGGTAGCTATGAAAATGCCATGCTTGCATGGGCATTTGAGGAGCACCGCGATAGTCACAGAATATGTTCTGTGACAGAAAGGAGCTTTTACTATGGAAAAGGACTTAAAAGGAAAGGCGCCTGGTGTTGAAATAAGGCAAAGGTCTGACCAAAACCTTGAAAGGCGAAAATCCTGTAAAATATAAGAAAACCAAAGGAGACTAAGATAAAATGAAACTGGGAATCGTCGGTCTTCCCAACGTGGGAAAGAGCACATTATTTAATTCACTGACAAAGGCGGGCGCGGAATCCGCGAATTATCCCTTCTGTACCATTGATCCCAATATCGGTGTGGTGGCGGTGCCTGACAGCAGACTGAAGGCACTCGGTGAGATGTATCAGTCTAAGAAGGTCACCCCGGCGGTGATAGAATTTGTGGATATAGCAGGTCTGGTCAAGGGCGCTTCCAAAGGAGAAGGGCTGGGGAACCAGTTTTTGAGCAATATCAGGGAGGTTGACGCCATCGTTCACGTGGTGAGATGCTTTGAGGATACCAATGTGATTCATGTGGACGGAAGCGTGAACCCCTTAAGAGATATAGAGACAATTAATCTGGAGCTGATCTTCGCCGATCTGGAGGTGCTGGAAAGACGCTATGCGAAGGTGTCAAAGGCTGCCCGGATGGACAAAACTTACGCTAAGGAGCTGGCGCTTCTGGAACGCATCAAGGCGCATCTGGAGGGTGGCAGGCTGGCAAAGACCCTGGAGGCGGAAGACGAGGATGAACTGGCTCTGCTAAAAGAATACAATCTTCTGACTTACAAGCCTGTGATCTATGCTGCCAATGTTGCAGAGGACGATCTGTCGGACGATGGCGCTTCCAATGCTTTTGTGGCTGAGGTGAGAAAGTTTGCGGAGAGCGAGAAGAGCGAAGTGTTTGTCATCTGCGCCCAGATCGAGCAGGAGATTTCGGAACTGGATGAGGACGAGAAGGCGATGTTCCTGGAGGAGCTGGGCCTGTCTGAGTCCGGTCTGGAAAAACTGATCCGTGCAAGCTATTCCCTTCTGGGGCTGATGAGTTTTCTGACGGCGGGAGAGGACGAAACCAGAGCGTGGACCATCCGGATCGGCACCAAAGCGCCTCAGGCGGCCGGAAAGATCCACTCCGACTTCGAGCGGGGATTCATCAAGGCGGAAGTAGTCAATTACAGGGATCTGTTGGAACAGGGCTCTCTGGCCGCTGCCCGGGAAAAGGGACTGGTGGGTATGGAAGGCAAGGACTATGTAGTGCAGGACGGAGATGTGATCCTGTTCCGGTTTAATGTCTGAGAACAGTGGAAAAACTGAAAGTAAAATTCCCGATCGCATGAGAGTTTGGAATTGTCGGTCTGACATATTTCCGTCATGCGTGTAGGTACGGCGGTAGGGAATGAAGGGTGTATGAGGGACGCTTTTCGGAAAAACCGGTGATTGCCTGTCAGGGCAATTGAAACAGTGGAGGAGTATGTATGAATGCAGGAGACATCGCATTCCCGAATCTGGGAATCTATCTGGAGAATGTACCCAGACATTTCACCGTTTTTGGCTTTGAGATAGCCTTTTACGGACTGATCATAGGGATCGGCATAATCGCGGGAATCCTGACGGCTGCCGGCCTGGCGAAACGTACGGGGCTGGATCCGGAGGTTATCTGGGATTTTGCAATCTATGCGGTCATCTTTTCCATCATAGGGGCCAGGATCTATTATGTTGTCTTTGCATGGGACTTTTATAAGGAAAACCTTCTTGGCATCTTTAATATCCGTAAGGGTGGACTGGCCATATACGGCGGTGTCATTGCCGCATTTATCACCCTTTTCGTCTATGCGAAGCTCAAGAAAAAGAATCCTTTTCATATGGGCGATGTGGCAGTGCCGGGGCTGATCCTGGGGCAGGCTATCGGTCGCTGGGGTAATTTTATGAACAGAGAGGTCTTCGGCGAGTATTATGACGGTCTGTTCTCCATGCAGCTGCCTGTGGCGGCAGTGCGGGCCCGGGATATCTCAGAGAACATTGCCGCCCATATACCGGAGGGTGCGGATTATATTCAGGTGCATCCCACATTTCTCTATGAGAGCGTATGGTGTCTTTTGGTACTGGTGTTGATGCTGGTGTACTTAAAGCACAGGAAATTTGACGGCGAAATCTGTCTGCTGTACTTTGGCGGTTATGGTCTGGGTCGTTTTATCATCGAGGGGATCAGAACAGATACCCTCTTTATTCCCGGAACTGCCATTGCGGTATCACAGGTGTTATCGTTACTGATGGTGTTATTTGCGGTGGTAACGGATGTTATGGTAAGAATGCGGATGAAGCATCGGGGAATACAATAAAGGCCGGATCAATAAAACAAGAGATAAGAAGCGAAAACAAAAAGCAGAAGCAGAAACCGGAAACAGAAAGAGAGGCAGGAGCAGAAAGCGAAGCAGGAACGGAAATCAGGAACAAAAAGCGAAGCAGGAACCGGGGACAAGGAACAGAAACCAGAAGCAGAAAGAGAGACGGGAAGCAAAAATAAGCAACAGCAACAAATAGAGAACAGGGAACGGAAATAACAACTGAAACAGAAAGCGAGGCAGGAACAAAGAATAAAAACAAGAAACAGTAACAGCAGAATCAGGAAGCAAGATCGAGATCAAGAGACAGAATCAGAAAAATAGAATGAAAGAACATACGCAATAAAAAATAGCAGAAGTCATGAATTGGATGACTTCTGTTATTTTTTATTTCAGCCACATATTAGAAACATATGTTATGACTATCGGGA
>CAMWWF010000123.1 GCA_947177885.1 uncultured Lachnospiraceae bacterium | reverse complement strand
CTTCCTTCCTCAAATGCAGATGGAAACCTTACTCATACACTATCTGTATGAAATGAAATACAGCGAGATAGCGAAACTTACCGGGGTGTCCGTATCCACGGTAAAATCCCGCGTGAAGCAGGGGACGGAAAAGCTGCGGGAAGTGATGAAAAGGGAGGATTTCCGGGATTGATCGTTGATGAAAGGATAATTTCCCGGATAAAAGGAAATCAAAATCGGGAGGTGTGAAACATACTATGCGGGAGCAAAGAGCAGCGGAACAGGAAATGCAGAAGCAAAGAGCAGCAGAGCGTACAATGGGGGAGAGAAAAATACGGAAAGCGGAAACCCGTGAACCGGAAGCGTATAAGCAGGAAAAAATCTGGGAAACGGCATCTGAGTTAAAACCGGATCCCTTTAGAAAGCAGGATTCCCTTATTCTGATCCGGAGCGGCATTCACGAAAAGAAAATCCGCAATACCCCATTCCCCGGCGAGCTGTTATGGATCCAGGTGCAGTATATCACTCCTGTGTTCTGGGTGCTCCAGGGAGGAGTGCTCTCCCTTCTGCTCCTGCTATTATACCGGATGCCGGGACAGAGGGCGGAACTGACGGATTATCTGTGGTGGAGTTCCATTGCGGCGGCGTGGATGGGAGTGCTGTCCAACGGAGTATTGGGAAGACATTTTTCCAGCAGGATGGCGGAACTGGAACAGAGCTGCTATATTAATCTGTCTCAGATGTGGACAATCCGGATGATCCTGACTACAGGCGTGGATATCTTTACTCTGACAATGTTCAGCGGTGGAATCGCGGCGCGCACAGATACGTTCTTCGGACGGATCGCCATGTATCTGCTGGTTCCTTTTATGCTGTCCAATATCTGTTGTCTTCTGATGATCAGTGCGTTGCGGAACGGCAGGGGAAAATATACACTGGCAGCTTTAGCTGTAATAACAGCGCTGCTTGCAATGGCACCCTCTGTTTTCGCGGAGGTGTACACCACCGCTTATCTGTGGGTATGGTTTTGTCTGTTGGTACTGGGGGCGGTAATTTTTGCAGGACAGATCAGGAGCTGCTATGGCAGGATGACAAAGGGAGAGATGATATGCTGGAATTAAGACTGGAGAAGGTTTCGAAAGTATATGGCGGTAAGAGGGCGGTGGATGGGATTGACTGTGTCCTGTCCCATGGCGTGTACGGCCTGCTGGGTGCAAACGGTGCGGGAAAGACTACACTCCTGCGCATGATCTGTGGGATCCTGGAGATGACAGAGGGAAGGATTCTGTGCGAAGGCATTGAGATCAGGAAGATGGGAGCAGAATATCGCAGGCTGCTGGGCTATCTGCCTCAGAATTTCGGTTATTATCCGGAATTCACGGCGAAGAAATTTCTGCTTTATCTGGCGGCTCTGAAAGCGATTCCTAAGAAAGAGGCGGCGCAAAAAGTGGAGGAGCTGCTGCGGCTTGTGGATCTGGAACAGGTGAAGGATAAGAAGATCAAGACCTTTTCGGGAGGTATGGTGCGCAGGCTTGGAATCGCACAGGCGTTGCTGGGGGATTCCGAGGTCCTGATCCTGGATGAACCCACGGCGGGTCTGGATCCGAAAGAACGCATCCGCTTCCGCAATATTATCAGTGCGCTGTCCAAGGACCGGATCATTATCCTGTCCACCCATATCGTATCGGATGTGGAGTACATAGCGGATAAAATATTGCTGATGAAAGGCGGAAAGCTGTTATCCACAGGGGATATCGAACAGATGCTGACACAGGTTCGGGGAAAGGTATGGGAGTGCTGTGTCAGACCGGAGGAAGCGGAAACCTATCAGGCGGAATTCTCCGTCAGCAATCTGCGTAATACGGAACAGGGCGTAAAGCTGCGGATCGTGTCGGACAGCTGTCCTCTGCCGCAAGCCATTCCTGTCGATCCGGATCTGGAGGATGTGTATCTGTATTATTTCAGAGAATTGGATTAGACAGCCTCGGACAGAGGCTTCCCGAGAATTTTTGGCCGTGTTTCCCGCAGATAAAAAGGATTCTTCTGATATGGATGGGGAAGTGCGGAGATTGGAACAAATTGCTGTAACGGCAATGAAATAGAGCAGGCATGCGCCCAAAGAGTATCCTATATGAAAGTACAGGAGCATTGACGGACACCGAAGCGGCTGTCAATGGCTCTGCTGATATTGGTACCGTTGGGGCGGATGAGGGACTGAAACAGGAGGAAAAGGCATGATCAGGAAAGAAATTTATCGGATCCTTTCCCGCAAAATTACGCTGCTGGCGTTAGTTGTGGCAACCGCTTTTTTGGTTTATTACGGGTCTTTCCGCATCACGGAAGAGACAGTTATTGACAACGGAGAGATCTATCGCTATGGTGAGGCCGTGGCCCATGATAAAATGATAGCGGAAGAATTTGCCGGTCCGCTGACAGTGGAGACGGTACAGGCTATCTGGGAAAAATATGGGGAGCCGATAAACTATAAGGAACATTCTCTCAGGGATGAAGAATTGCTGGAGCTTGCAAAGCAGGGAGGGTATGATAATTATTGTAATACCCTTGTGGCGGGATTGTTTACCAGCAGTACAACAGAGGACAATGGGAAAGAGATTTTGATACTGGGCGAAGAGAAGGAACTTTCAGAGAACCGTTATTTGGACGGCAGCTATACATTTGGATATGTGGGTAAGGGCTGGAGCTGGTATTGGGATCAGCTGCTGATGACGCTTATACTGACATCTATAGTAGTGATCATCGCATTTTCGCCTGTATTTTCGGAAGACTATGCCTTCCGGACTGCTGATATTATTTTACCTACAGTGAGAGGACGCTTTCAGATATGGCGGTTACGCACGGGGGCCGGGTTTCTCTTTGCTTCTGCCTATTATTGGCTTATGAGCGCTTATGCGTTTCTGTTGAATTATAGAATATATGGCGGAGGAGGACTGGCAGTGAGTTGCGGATTAACTTTTATGCCCTATGACTGGACGAGAAACAGTGATCCGATATGGAAAGCGATTCTGATCATGCATCTGACAGGCTGGTTTTCCATGCTGGCGCTGATTTTGCAGATTCAGGCAATCTCGTCAAGGTGCCGGTCCAGCTTTATGTCTTTGCTGTGGTCTCTTGCAGCTTATCTGGGACCCATTGCAGTGATCAGCACAATTCTAAATAATTTTCCTGCCAATAGATTGAGTATGTGGCTGAGATATTTTGGCTATAGTATGCCTCTGTCCTTTTCGGGAATGTATACGCAGGCGCCGTCATCTTCAAAAAGGATATTGCTTACGTTTGCATTGATCACAGCAGTGGTTACAACGGTGTTGGGTGCTGTGGGTTGGAGCAGGCACCAGGTGAGAAATTAGGTATCTATTGTTTCATCCGGTGACAAAAGGAAAACACGACAGTCTGTTTTTGTTATGAGATTAAAACCGGAAAGTTATATAATGAAATCGGCGGATGAAAGACGCATAAAGGAAGTAATAGAGGAAATCCTGGAAGAGAAATGTGTTTGAGTACGGTATTGCGTACTTAAAATGGCGGTAGGAACTCCGGAGGGATCAGGGATCTGTACCTGGAATCTTAACATTTTGACAGGTTCAAAGAACAAATGGATGTGGAAATCCATTTGTTTTTTTGTATAATAGAATTACAAGAATGCATTGTATCGTCAGATACGGATTGGAGAGGGTATGAAAGATATTGTTTTAAAGAAGTTCGCGGAAGTGTTCGGGGATACGGAGGGTGCTGAAGTCTACTTTGCGCCGGGGCGTGTGAATCTGATCGGAGAACATACTGACTATAATGGCGGTCATGTATTTCCCTGTGCGCTGACCATCGGGACTTATGGTGTGGCAAGAAAGAGGACAGACAATAAGCTGAGATTCTTTTCCATGAATTTTGAGCGATTGGGTGTGATCGAGTCCTCTCTGGAGGAGCTGGTTCCTTCCCAGGAAGCGGGATGGACGAATTATCCCAAGGGTGTGATATGGGCATTTGGGGAGAAGGGCATGAAAGTCCCCTGCGGTATGGATCTGCTGCTGAACGGAAATATTCCCAACGGTTCGGGACTTTCCTCCTCCGCATCTGTCGAGGTGCTGACCGGCCATATTTTGAGAGAGCTCTTTGGATTTGAAGTCAGCAACCAGGATCTGGCGCTGATCGGGCAGTATTCGGAGAATAAGTTCAATAAAGTAAACTGTGGTATTATGGACCAGTTTGCCATTGCCATGGGCAGGGAGAGCAATGCCATCTTCCTGGATACTGCCGATCTGTCCTATGAATATGCGCCTATCGCCTTAAAGGGAGCGAAGATCGTCATCGCCTGCAGCAACAAGAAGCGCGGACTGGGAGATTCCAAATATAACGAGCGCCGCAGCGAGTGCGAGACGGCACTGGAGGAGCTGCAGAAGGTTGTAGACATTTCTTCCCTGGGCGATCTGGATGAGGAGACTTTTGAGAAATATAAGTCTGCCATCAAAGATGAGGTGCGTGTGAGAAGAGCAAAGCATGCCGTATATGAGAATCAGCGTACCATTCGTGCAGTGGAGGCTTTGAAGGCCGATGATGTGGAACAGTTCGGCCGGCTGATGAACGATTCCCATGTATCTCTGCGGGATGACTATGAGGTCACAGGTGTGGAGCTGGATACTCTGGTGGAAGAGGCATGGAAGATTGAGGGCGTGATCGGCTCCCGTATGACCGGCGCAGGCTTCGGAGGCTGTACCGTCAGCATAGTGAAGGATGAAGCCATAGATACCTTTATCGAGACGGTGGGCAGGGCATACAAGGCAAAAATTGGCTATGCCGCGGATTTCTATGTGGTGGAGATCGGGGACGGTCCCAGAACTTTATAGACCTCCAGATATCTCTATAGCTTTACGGAATTCTCACAGCTGGCAGTCAAAATCCGGTTTTTGACAAAATATGGTTGGAAGAGTGGGGGAACATGGCAGGATTTGAATACCGGAATGGAGGATATGCAAATGAGTGTGGATCTGAATTTTTGGAAATACAAAGAGGGAGTAACTCATGAGGATAATAGAATTTACAGGCAGGCATGTTGTGAAGGTGAGTTGATCGGGGAGTTGGAAGACCTTCCAATAGATGAGATCTTAGGCAGGATTGCTTCAGTCTTTTCTGATTGGGCTGTCCCAAATATGGGACACTATGAGAAAGAGAGCAGGGGCGCCTTTGAAGTTTTTACAACTCCTCAGATTGTGAGATTTGACTGTTATGGCATGCAGGAAGCCGACATGAACTCTCTTATGGATATATTAATTGATTTTGGGTGTCCATTATATGACCCTCAAATAGATACAAGATTTGACGGATGGACGGACAGATAACAGAGAAATGGGAGAAAGGAAAAGTGCAGATATGATTCAGACAGATATCAGAAAATTGGTTTCCTATGGCGTACAGACAGGACTGGTGCCTGAAGAGGATGTGATCTTTACCACCAACAGGCTTTTGGAACTGTTTGGGCTGGAGGAATTGGAGGAGGTTTCCGAAGAAGTTTCCATGACTGTGGAAGAGCTGGAAGAGGTACTTTGCAGTATGTGCGATAATGCGGCAGAACAGGGTATGATCGAGGACAGCATCGTGTATCGAGATCTGTTTGATACGAAGATCATGAGTATGCTGATGCCCAGACCAAGCGAAGTGATACATAAGTTCCGTGATCTGTATGAAAATGAGTCCCCGGAGGCGGCAACGGATTATTACTATAAGCTCAGCAAGGACTCCGACTATATCCGCAGGTATCGCATCTGCAAGGATGTGAAATGGATAGCTCCCACAAAGTACGGTGATCTGGATATCACCATCAACCTCTCCAAACCGGAAAAAGATCCCAAGGCCATCGCGGCGGCAAAGAACGCGAAGCAGTCGGGGTATCCCAAGTGTCTGCTCTGCAGAGAGAATGAAGGCTATGCGGGACGAGTGAACCATCCTGCCAGACAGAACCACAGGATCATTCCCATAACGATCAACCACAGTCAGTGGGGGTTCCAGTATTCTCCTTATGTATATTATAATGAGCACTGTATTGTATTCAATTCTCAGCATACGCCAATGAAGATAGAACATGCGGCTTTTTGCAAGCTGTTTGATTTTGTGAAGCAGTTCCCTCATTATTTCGTAGGCTCCAATGCCGACCTGCCCATTGTGGGCGGCTCCATTTTGAGCCATGATCATTTCCAGGGCGGACATTATGAGTTTGCCATGGCGAAAGCGCCGGTGGAGAGGAGCTTTACGGTAAACGGATTTGAGGATGTGGCGGCAGGCGTGGTAAACTGGCCCATGTCGGTGGTTCGTCTGAGCGGAAAAGATACAGAACGTATCATTGCTCTGGCGGACGTGATCCTGGAGAAGTGGAGAGGTTATACGGACGAGGCGGCTTTTATCTATGCGGAAACGGACGGGGAGCCTCATAACACCATCACGCCCATCGCCAGAAAGCGGGGCGATAACTTTGAACTGGATCTGGTGTTGAGAAATAATATCACTACAGAGGAGCATCCTCTGGGGGTTTACCACCCTCATGCAAAATTGCACCATATCAAGAAAGAAAATATCGGCCTTATTGAAGTCATGGGGCTTGCAGTGCTTCCCGCCCGTTTAAAGGGAGAAATGGCAAAGCTGAAAGATGCAATTCTGGCGGGGAACGATCTTCGGGCAGATGAGGAGCTTGCAAAACATGCCGACTGGGTGGAAGAATTTACGCCCAGATATGAGAAGATAGATGTTGCCAATATTGACGGTATCATTGAGAAGGAAATTGGTCTGGTCTTCATGGAAGTACTGGAGGACGCCGGTGTCTATAAGAGAACGGAAGAGGGCCGGAAGGCATTTGACCGGTTTCTGGAAAGTTTATAAGTGTGCATAAGGATTTCCCATACATAGCGCAAGTAAATCCCACGGAATTGTACGATTCCGTGGGATTTATTTGCGATGCGTATGACTATTTTCCTCTTTCTTTTCAGTCTTCTTCATAGCAGGCTTTCATTTTTTCCTCTGCTCTGGTAGTTGAAGAGGCCTCTGCATTATCTGCCCATTCCCGTGTATCAGACAGTGCATTTTCCATACATCATTTAAGGTGTATAAAATTTTCTTATTTCATCTTGTTGGCTGAGATCACTCTTGCCGCATCCTGTAATTATCCTCAGCAGCAGGGCAGATATTAATAATATAAATCCATTACTTTTTAAATTTTAGTGTGTATCTAATCCCATGCAAATATATATTGCTGTAATACAATATAATATAAAATTAGAAACTGAACTTCTAAAAAATGTTGACAAATAAATTGAATTAAATTATCATATACTTATATAAGCATTTTAATATATGATTAATTAAAATTATAATTTGCAGTTGATGACGAATCAAAATAGGCATACATAGTTTTTGCTGGGGGTGATAGTATGATAATTTGCAAAACAGCTTTTTATCTCCGAGGTGGTTAGTTGTTTTGAGAGGAAGTTGAAAAAGGTGTACAATTTGAAATGAATAAAAGCAGGAAAGCGAGGAAAGAGTTATGCTGAAAAAGATAAAGAAAAATTTTGCCAGTACTTTTGTGCTTGTTATGGTGGCGGCCATTTTGGTGACTCCGTTAACGGCGTACGCGGCGTCTTTTACGCAGAAGACTAAAGTCAATGGAGATGGCGTGCGATTAAGGAAAACACCCGGTGAAGACGGAATTGTATTGGAATTAATGTACAAAGGGGAGGATATAACATTAGCTACGGATGTTTTTCCGCCTTCTGATCTTGCAGTATGGATGTATACCAGGAGAGAAAAAACTGGCACAATAGGATGGATGCACTGGGATTATTTTGACCATGATAATGAATTGTAATGAATTTTATCCATTCTCCCCGGTTTTGAAAGGGAGAATGGATAAAATGGTAATTCAAGGAT
>CAMWWF010000122.1 GCA_947177885.1 uncultured Lachnospiraceae bacterium | reverse complement strand
CCAACAATGATTTTTATTAACTTGTTGTTTGACTTATTTTAATCTATACCTTGTATTTTCCGAAGAAAACATACCAGAATCCATCGTTTTATCGTCCTTCTGTCTTCATTTCGTTAATTTATACAATTGAACTATTTTATTGTTTCTGTCGCGGTTCAGATATGCTATTCTATTTCCTTGTATAACTTCACCCGAACCTGGTCCTCTCCAATCTCCACATCAGCCTTGTCTATCATCATCCCTACCATCAGCAGCTGACTGCTCTCGCCCGGGTCACCGGTTCCTGTCAGCTCCCAGTAAAAATCCTCCAGGGCCTCATTTTTCGGTTCATTGAAGTATTTCATCAATGATTCCAGCTTATCATTGTATTTCTGCTGATAATCCGAAGTGATCTCTATTTCCGCGCAATGGTCCTCCACATGTACTTTTGTGCAGATATCCTTCGCCCCTATGGAAAAGAAGAATCTGGTAAGTTCTTCTATAATATTTGCCAGTTTTTTCTCATTCTGTAACATTTTTCCTCCATTCAATTGCTTTTCACAACATTTTGTTCCGCATCTGCCTTCTCCCACACCCTGGCCGACAGATTCTTCCTGGCCGCCCGGTGTACGCATATGCCATCACTTTGTACTCTTTTGCTGATGCTCGCTTTTCTTTTCTTTATAGTCTTTATAATGATTGATAATGTTTTCCAGCGCCGGGATCATGAAAATCGCTACCCAGCCCGCACTGAAACCGTTATTATACAGATTCAACCCTCCGTAGAACCGGGCTGTGCACATGGAAATGGCGGAGTGCAGTATTCCGGCGAGAATTCCCGCCATAATCCCAAACTGTCCGGCAATGGGAGACAGACCCACACCAAAGATTGCCGCCAGCTGTATTCCCGGAGTAGTGGGCTGATATTGGCTTACAAAAGTAAACAGATAAATGCCTAAAAGCACAGGCAGATAATTCTTCACATGCGCACCAAAAGCGGAAAAGCCAAACGCCATGATAATGGCCCCCACCACCGGACCCGAAAAATCTCCGCCGATCAACAGGATATAGGTGGTACAGATGATTCCTACCAGTCCCATATTCATCATAGTGGGACTGGCGCCGTCCATCAGGACAAAGTCCGTCACGGCACGGCCGGGACGGCTGAAAATCTTTTTCAGGCCGCTCCATTTACAGCCACCGGTAATAAAACCGATCAGAAATACCGTAATAAACAGCAAATACAATCCTGCAACGATCCCCGGAGGCCGACCCGTCTGCCACACCAGCACAGAATCACTCGTGATCCCCATGGAATTCATGATACATACCGCTACAAAAGCCAGTATACCCGCAGAGAATCCCACATTAAACAGATTGTAACCCATATGCATGGAAGCCGTGTGCATGGACAGAGGCGGCAACAGATACCCGATCAGGATGCCCAGAAGGATCGCTGCCGAGAATCTCACTGCAACGGAAAGATGCAGCAGGAAATAGATCTCTGTCACAAAGGGCGCAAGGCAGGTACCGTACAGCGTTGTATAAATATGCCTGCTCAGCTTTATATGATGTATCCGGCAGTAGATCTGTATTCCGAAAACAATGGGAATGATATTCATGGGATTCTTTCCCCACAGGCCATATCCCGCGTTCATAAACAGTGCCGCCATGGTTGGTCCGGAAAAAGGGATCTTGTTCACCAGCACCAGAGCAATACCCACCGCCAATACCAGAGCTGCATTTAAAAACGCCGCGCCCATTCCGCCCACCACAAAGTAATCTGTGATCAAAACACTGCGGGATGCCAGAATCTCGCCCATTCCCTCCAGGATATCTGCGGGGCTGTCACACAAAAATGCGGTTACCGCAAGCAATACCGCAAGCGAAATGGTAAGACTCCTGAGCAGATTCTCTCTCATCAGCAGTGTCATATTTTCAAGTCTTGACATTTTCTCGTACTTTATGACGGCTTCAGATGTGAAATCCTTTTCCGCCTGTAATGAATCACCGGATTTTAAGTTATTTTCAGATTCCTTATTTCTTCCGGACATTGGCCTCCTTCCCGAAAACAGAACTGCGATCTCTTTCTGCTTTCCTCAGCAAAATATAATTGTGATTCATCTTTACCGGTATACAGGTATCAGTTCAGACAGGTAACTGAATTATTGCGTTACTGCACACAAAATGAGCAGGGGAGCTCATTTTGGCTCTACAGTTCCCGCAGACAAGGTTCATAACCTTTACAGTATTTATATCGTATCATGAACCCTGTTATATGGAAAGGAAATCTTGCATTTTACGTCAAAAAAGCGTATGATTGTGTCAAATACTTTTAGAAATGAGGGAATTACTTATGAAAGTACAAAACAAATGGATCCGTGCGGCAATTCCCGCACTACTCCTGCACTGCAGTATCGGTACGGTTTACTGCTGGTCTATTTTCAGCCAGGAGATCGCCGAACACATTGGGTTTACCAAAAGTGCAACCGAATGGGCATTCAGCTTTGCCATTTTCTTCCTCGGTATGTCCGCTGCCTTTTTGGGAAACGTGGTGGAAAAGGATATCCACCGTTCTTCCCTGATCGCGTCTATCTGCTTTGCCGCAGGCATGGCGGGTACCGGCTTCTTTATCTGGTATGGCGGCAACCATAAGGGCAGCATCCTTGCATTGATCGGCATCTATATCTGCTACGGCTTTATCATGGGTATCGGTCTGGGAACCGGCTATCTCTCCCCTGTTAAAACCCTGATGCTCTGGTTCCAGGATCGTAAAGGCCTGGCTACAGGTCTTGCGGTTGCAGGTTTCGGTGCAGCTAAGGCCATTGCAAGCCCTATCATGCAGGTCATGCTCGATTCTCTGGGAGATGGCGGCATCTACAAAATGTTCCTGATCCTTGCCTGTGTATACTTTGTGATGATGTTTGTAGGACATCTGCTTCTGTCCAAACCGGAAGGCTGGCATGAACCCGCTTCCCAGGAAAAGGGCGCAAGAGCCATGGATGTCATCAAGACCAAACCCGTTGTCTTCATCGGTATCTGGCTGATGTTCTATATCAATATTACCTGCGGTCTGGCCCTGATCTCCCAAGAAAAGATGATCATCAAGTGCATCGGACTGGCAGGCATGGCAGGCGTTCTGGCTTCCGTCACCGCTGTCTTTAACGCCGGCGGAAGACTGGGTTTCTCCGCATGGGCAGATACCATGAAGGACAGAAACACGGTCTACAAGATCATGATCATTCTTTCCATTGTGGCTACGGGACTGGTCATTGCAACACAGGGCATTACAAAGATGGGACAACCCACCGTACTGATGGTTCTGGTGTTGGTCCTGCTGTTTGTGGTGAACGCAGGATACGGCGGCGGCTTCAGTAATGTGCCCACACTTCTGTCCGACCATTACGGTATGCAGAATATCAGCGCCATCCATGGTATCACCCTTTCCGCATGGGCTATTGCAGGTCTCACCGGCAACCAGCTGGCTACCTTTATCGTGAACCATGTGGGCACGCCTGCTGATATCAGCGACGGCCACGGCGGAGTGATCACCGTAAATCCCGCCGGCTATCAGGCAGTACTGTATGTGACCATCTGCCTGTACATCGTTGCCCTGCTCTGCAGCTTCTTCCTTGTGGGAAGCGGCAAGAAGAAAACAGCAAAATAAAGTGATGTATTTTTCAAAGGGGCCGTCGTGATACCACGTCAGCCCCTTTACCTTCAACTTATATGGATGCCTCCCCGATCAGTACTTTCTTCCCGCAAAAAGCAAATCCGTATTTCCGAATTCAGTCTTCCGGAATCCCTCTTGCGATCAGATTTGCCTGATAATCCTTTTCATCGATCTGCCGCAACGCCTCCCGCACTGTGTCGGATAATTCCTTCTCATCTTCATCCTGCAACTTGAATTCTATAATAATGGCATTTCTTTTGATTCTATTGTTTGCAGCGGCCGTCTCTCTGAAAGAATCTCCTGCCGTATCACTGTTCTCTGATTCAGACTTTATCCGTGGTTCCAGCATCACATCATAGCGGCCAAATCCCCCTTCACAATAGGTGCAAACTGTATTTGTTGTTTATTTTATTCCAGTATATTCGCTTTTTATATAAAGTCAAATACTTTACGTCACCTGGTATCATTGATCTTGAAACGGTACGAACCCTATTGTGCCACATTGAATCCGTTATGGCATTCCGTCCGAACAATGTTATAATGTTGACGCAGAAGGACAATGCGTAAACTTCTGATTCCATGTGTGCAGAGGGGTACGAGATCAGATACAATGTATTGTAGAAAAAGACATTTTTCCGGGATCAATCTGTATTTGACTTTGCAGCAAATGTTTCGGGAGAATATATAACATTCTGGGAGGTGCATCATGGCGCTTACGAACAAATTGGGGATTAACGATTTTGCCGGTGAGATCAGAACCGTAAATCTGGCAAAGGGAAATTTTCGATTTGCTCCACTGATATACCTGGAAGCCGCTCTTGAAAATATAGATAAAATGCCACAATCCAGTTTTGACCAAATCATTGAAAAATATGTGGAAATGAATATCGCTCACCCTTTTCGGGAAGGCAACGGGCGCAGCACCGTATCTGGCTTGACCTGATCCTGAAAAAAGAGATCTGTCAGGTCAAAAATCCTCTCGCAAAAATCAGACACAAAGAGGTTTCGAGTGTCTATAGAACATGTCTGAATATGATTTCCACATCTCTATAACCAGATAATGTAGATCAATGTCAGAGCCAGTCCCACACAGAACATCAGCAGTCCGAAGGACAGACTTCTCTGGATGATCCGGTTATTCTCCTGAAATTCCGCGTTCCACATGGCGCAAATGTGGACATAATCTTTTCGCACAGGCGCCTTTCTTCGCCATGTATGATTGCCTACAAGCTGAAATCCATTCAACACCCTTCCCAAAACAAACGTCAGAATGTTCCCTTCTGGAAGCTCATGGGGCAGAGGGCTGTCCCGATATATGGTCTTTCGCAGGATCACCACCAGGGTATCCGTAAAACTGTCAAGCACTCTGCATAACACTGCAAAAATAACAGGAAGGATATTCAGCAGTAACGGTCTGTACAACAGTTCTTCCAGATCCAGCCACTGAGGCCACAGGTTCTCATATTCCTCCGTACCTTTACCGCTCTTTCGGATCAATACCTTTCTGACAAAAAAGACATAGACAATGACACCGACGGCAATGGAGATCAATCCGCCGCTCAGATTGTTCAGGCTAAAATATTGTACGGTCTGTGTAGGCTCCCCCATACCGGAAATACTCTGTGTCAAACCTGCTGCCCCCAGCGCCATCTCTGAAACTCTGCCGCCGTCTGCAAAATAATTCAGAAAGCCTTCCCCCAGCCTTGCTGCCCGGTCCATTGTCACGTGGGGAACCAGGCCCCAGAGAAAGAGGATCAACGCGCTTCCTCCCAGCGCGAATACAGAGCCCCCATCCATATATTTCTTCATTCCGTCATACTGCTCTTGAAGCTTATCATCCGCATTCTTTTCCACAAATACCGCCACATAAAGCTTCGTCATATAAGCCACGGTAAGCCCGCCCGAAATAAGGAACAGCCATTCCACGGATCTCATGATAATCCCGCCTCCATATTCTACAATGGCCTCGTGCAGCAGCGTCTTGCTGACATATCCTCCAAACAGCGGAATACCGCCGATAGCCAAGACCCCTGTCAGGAAAATCAGCTTTAACAGGGGCTTTTTTCTGCCAAAACCCCGTATCTTATTCAGATCCAGAAGATGAGTATTCATATAAACAACACCTGCCGCCATAAACAGCACAAGCTTTATCAGGGAATGGTTTACCATGTGAAGCACTGTTCCGTGTACTGCCAGAGCATTCTCCTCTCCCAGCATGCCCTGCATGCCGATCCCCACCAGGATAAACCCGATCTGGGACATAGAGGAACAGGCCAGCGTCCGCTTCAGGTCTATGGAAAATACAGCCAGCAACGCACCCCCCAGCATGGTGATCACACCGATCGCCAGTATCAGTCTTCCCCACATCGCATCGTACAGGAACAGATCACAGCTCAAAATCAAGATACCGTAGATTCCTGCCTTGGTCAGGATACCTGACAACAGCGCGGAAGCCGGTGCCGGAGCGACCGGGTGGGCCTTGGGCAGCCAGATATGCAGGGGAAAAGCGCCTGCCTTGGCTCCAAAGCCGAAAAGCATACAGCCTCCCGCCGCATAAAGTATTCCACGATTCTCAAAGCCTTCCGCCGCAGCCGGCAGATCAGCGATGACCACCGTCCCCAGATGATGATACAGCAGAAATATCCCCATCAGCATCACCAAACCACCCATTACCGCTACCGCGAGATACGTAGCCGCCGCCCTCAGGGAAGGTCTGTTTTCCTCCTGAGCCACCCAGACATAGGAGGTAAAGGACATGATCTCAAAAAAGATAAATGTGGTGTACAGATCCGCGGACAGAAAGACTCCCACGGTAGCTCCCAGGGTCCACAGCAAAAACAGATAAAACCGATTTACATTGTTATGATGCTTAAAATATTCCTTCGAAAGAATGGTGGTCATCATCCACATAAGCGCCGCCACACATCCGTAGATCAGGCGGAACCCGTCTAAGCGAAAGTTCAGTCCGAAACCGCAGATCTCAGAAATCGAAAAGGCCAACGAAACACGCCAGGGATCCCGGGGCATAGCAGATATATGGCACAGCATCGCCTGTCTATGGAAAATAAGAATCAAAAGTAATATTCCGACAAATTCCGCCACCACGGAAATGACGGCTGCCATATTACACCGCTTTCCGCAAAAATACGCAAGCAGCCCTGCCGCAAAGGGAAAGAAAACCAAAAAAGCTAATATACACTCAAATTCCATGTCAACCACCATGCCTCTCTGCAGAATCACAGGTCAGTACACAAAAGTCTGCGATTTTTGCATCCCGTTTTGGGACACTTTTCCAACTGCTTTAGAAAATCTCTTCCACGAGTCTGCTCACGCTATTCCTTGCAGGAACCGGATCACCGGACCGGAATGCAGCCCGAAGCAGAACATCACAATGATGAAAACTACAAGCGGCAGGATCATCAGCCAGTTGGGATCCCGCACATCCGATATGGTCTCATAGTCAAAATCCTTTCCCGGAAAAAAGGCCCGGACAACGACCGTAAGCATATACATTGCCGTAAGCAACGCGGAGATCATCAGAGCAGCCACTCCCACATAGGCCAACGGATTCTCACTTGCCACCGCCGCCCTGCACAGATTCCACTTGCTCACAAAACCACACAGTCCCGGTACTCCCATCAGGGCAAAAGCGGATATCGCAAAAATAACAAACACTTTTGGCATTTTCCGTCCGAAACCATTCAATTCGTGAACATAATTTCTCCCTGTCAAACAGATCACTGCCCCGGCACAGAAGAACGAACAGATCTTCATAAAGGAGTGGAACAGCATATGGGCCATTCCCCCGGTCATTCCCAGAGGTGTCATAATGACCACCCCAAACAAAATATAGGACAGGTTACTGACCGTAGACCAGGCAAGCCTTCGCTTAATATGAGTCTCCTTTAAAGCCCGACTGCAGCCGTATACAATTGTAATGATCACCAGTATCATCACCACATCCTGCGCCCACGTTCCCCGAAGCAGATCTGTTCCAAAACTGAAATAAGTCACACGCATTGTCGCAAAGGCTCCCGTATTTACCACCGCCACCGCATGGAGCAGCGCCGTCACGGGAGTAGGCGCCACACCGGCCCTCGGCAGCCAGGCGCTGAAGGGAAACATGGCTGTTTTCACACTGAAACCGCAAAAACACAGCACATAGATCAAAAGCAGCAGATTCGTCTTATCTCCTATTTTTACAGAATCAAGCACACCGCCCCAGCCAAAGGCCCAGGGGGGGGCCTATGGCAGGATAAAGCTCATTCCCCTAAAAGCAAACGCCGCGCCCCCCAGCCTATAATACAGAA
>CAMWWF010000121.1 GCA_947177885.1 uncultured Lachnospiraceae bacterium | reverse complement strand
CCTGTACGAATTTATCCTGCGTCATCTGCACAAGTTATTTTCGGACAATTCCTTAGTGTGACAGATTCAGCGTATCAGACTTCTCATTTTCATCTTCTCCACTTTATTCCGTCCTTACATATGTGATAAAGCAATTCCCGTTCTCCTCAAACCACTCTGTAGAGTCATTCATTCCCTTCTTATACAGAGTTCCTGTAGAAGGCTCCATGATAACCACATTGTACTCATTGAATCCGGTTACCAGCACCGCTTCCCCGTTTTCCAACAGCGCCAGCACCGGAATGTCCCTGTTCGTATAGTATAGCAGCGCATCCAGAGTACATCCCTTCAGATCAAGGATGCGGGCATCCTCCAAATTATCTTCCAAAATCTCCATCACAGAATATCCCTGTCCCAGCAGATATTCGGAATTCCTGACCAGCCCCTCAAATTTAAAGATCGTGTCCAGACATACCGCAAGACTGTCCTTCGTCTCCGTGACGGATGCCTCCTTGATGGCCATGATCTGATTTCTGATGACCCTGTTTCCTCTCAGCCAAATACACTCACCGCTTTCATCCACCACCACACCGGATATCTCATACGCAAGATTGACTGCCCCCGCAGGCGAAGTAAAAATGCCGCTTACACCATAAGGACCATAGACATAATACCGCTCTCTCTCCTCTACCTCCGGAAGATGCAGTTCTCTTCCGCCTTCAAAAACCACCTCCTTGGGATTCAGGATTTTAAATGATTTACTGTCGATCTCATCCCGCAGCTGAATCTCCACATACCTCTCATAAATATCAATATCGGCTGTGACGATCACATTCCGGCTGACTTCGGACTCCGCATTATTCATAATGTGATCCTGCGTGGTCTCCCTGTATTCTCCCGATTCCAGCCGCTCCATGCGATCCAGTATCAGCTGATTGCCTTCCACCCGGCACCCAGTAATATAAATACCTGACTGACTGTATTCCTTCAGCAGCTTTCCGTCCGAACTGCTGATGCATATCTTATACATGGGAAGAAAAGCGCCTCCGGAACTTTCCTCCACAATGTCTTCCCGCTTCGCCACCCCGTATATTACATCTTCTTCCATGAACCCCAGAGGATAGACCACTTCGTCCTCCCTGACTTCAATAGTGTTTTCAATGCCACTGCTCAGATTTCTGATATTCAGATTACGGCTCTGGTATATGTCATCCGCCTCCGTCCACACCACGATCTTATGGTTATCGGATGTATGGACACTCTCGTCCTGATTCACATTTATCAGCGGATAATACGTTTTTTCCACCAGGTCAATACCGTAAATCGTCTGGTCGATCTCCAGATACAGCTCCTGCTCACGATTCAGATATAACAGCTGTTCCACCTCCGCGGAAAGCACGGAAAAGGTCTTGTCATATGGGATATAGACCGTTTCCTCCAGAGTGTTCAGGCTGCTGTCGTAACTATATAACTGTATGCCCACTTCGCCCTCGTGGCGGCCGCGGTTCATGTATCCGTATACCGCAAACTGCACACTTCCGCCCTCATCCACATTTAGTATCTTGATAGCATGCTGGCCGTACATTGTACGGTCATCTGCATTATCTTTGTCATAAAAACTGAATATGACCGTCATTTTATTGGTGACTATATTATAGCTGAACAGCTGATCCGCCACCTCAAACACCACAATATTTCCGTCCTCGCTCTCCACCAGGGGAATATCTGTCGCCGTAATTCCCAGAAGTATCTTATCATTGGCATACATTTTATCCGTGTCAGGGATCTGTGTCATGGTACGTTCATAATCTAACAGATATATTCTCTCCGTGGTATAACGGATCCGATAATGTTCCTGTACCTGATAATAAGTGTGATCCCTGCCGTTTGTGGGCGTAGCCACAATGTAATCCACCAGAAAAGATGCCGTCTGATTTGCCACATCCGTCAACCGCACCGCCGGCGTCGATACCTCCTCCACAGACAGTTCCCCCCATGTGATCTGTCGGAAACTGCTGTGGATGTTCACCCTGTGAAAAGAACTGTTATCCTCCAGTCTGGAATTGGATTCCAGATATTTTGTCAATTCTCTCGCGGCTTCCCTGTCATAAAGTCTGTTGTGAAAGTCCAAGACATATTCCAGTTTTTCCACAACATACATACTGTCGCTCCAGACCACACGGGTATAGTAGTAAATTTTTTCCCCCTCGGAATCCACCAGAATCGCCAGGGAATATTCCACATCCTTATCTATCAGATCCTTTAAAGCAATGGTTCCTCTGATCACATTGCCCCGCTGTGTGTAATCCGACAGTTCCGTATTTTCTATCAGCCGGCTGCCGTCCGCGCTCCGCACTTCAATGGCGACACCGTCAATGCTTCTGCCATAGGTATCAATCCGAAAATCCGTATTGCGCCTCTCCCCCAGAGATGTGACAGTGTCTCTCTGAAAGGATACATCCATCGCATTTCTATACCCATGAAGCTGATTGTACGCCACTCCGTTCAATTCCATCGATATGAGCGGAAGGGTTGCCGGCGCCATTTCCATGGTCAGATTATCATGGCCCTGATTCATCAGCCTTCCCACTATAAGCAATGCGATCACAAACGCAGCCATAAATACAGCTAACTTTATTATGCCCTTTTTCATATCACCTCTCCAATAACCTTTTCAAAGTGGGATCCACCTGCAAAAATTCCATGACCTCATCCACGGATGAAATCCTTTTTGCCGCCCGCATTTTTTTTGCAGGATTTTCCTTTCCCTTCTCTTTCACGGCACGTATCATTAAGTTCTTCGGCGTATGTTCCATATCGATGAACTCCAGTATCTGTACACGATACCCCTGTCTTTCCAACAGATCCGCACGCAGCGCATCCGTGATCAGCGCCGCCATGCGCTCCCTGATCAATCCGTATTGTAACACAGGCTGCAAAATATCACAATGTATCTGTGCATTCAGTTCATGTTGACAGCAGGGAACTGCCATGATCACACCGGCTCCCCATTTTACAGCCTTTTCCAGCGCATAATCTGTTGCCTTGTCACAGGCATGGAGCGACACTACCATATCCACCGCATCCGCTCCCTGATAGCTGTGGATATCTCCCTGTTCAAAGTACAGCCGGTCATAATGAAGCTTCTCCGCCAGCTGATTACAGTGTTCGATCACATCCTTTTTCAGATCAAGCCCTGTGACACGGATATCCCGCTTCTGAAGCTGATGCAGATAATAATACATGGCAAAGGTGAGGTAAGACTTACCGCAGCCGAAATCTATAATGCGAATCGTTCTGTCCGAAGGAAGCCTGTCCAGCACATCTTCGATGTACTCCAGATAACGATTGATCTGGCGGAATTTATCATATTTTGCCTTCGTGATCCTGCCATCGGGTGTCTGCACACCCAATCCCACAAGAAAATCTACGGGCTGTCCCTCCTGAAGGATATACCGCTTCGTCCGATCATGGGAGAGCATGTCCGTTGTCCTCCCGGATCCACGCACTTTCTCCGATAATTTCTTACTCTTGACCGTAACGGTCCCCTTCTTCCCGATCAGTATGGTGACTTCCTGTGTGCTGCCTTTCAGTTCCGCCTGTTTAAACAGATTCTCCATATATTCCACCAACCGCGGAAGAAGTTCCCCGTCCGCATAATTCTTATGAAATACCTGCGTCCCGCGATATACGGTCTCCTGAAACATCACTCCGTCCTTCAGCAGGACCGGCCGGATTTTTACCTTTCCGGCGCGGTCCGTATCCCTGCTGTTGCTCAGGGTCATTTGTATCAGATCAACGTTCAGCATCTGCTGAAACACATCTTTCAATTTATCCATCTTAAGTGTCCTCTTGTAACAATTAGGATTGCCCCCTCCGGGAACCGCGCTTTATATCCGTCAGCATATCGGTTCCGCAATCCGTCCGATCGATTACGTTCTCTCTAAAAGATCCTCCCGCGCCGGCCGCCATGCCTGCGCTTATACACTTCATTTAACAGAAGGAGCTGTACCACATCCTCGGAAGGTTCCAGTCCTTCCTTTTCCAGCGTTCTCCGCATGGAGTCCGCCAGATGTAAAAGACTTAATCTGTCCGGATATTCGTCGTAGATCACACTGCCTTCATAGTCTGTCCTGTCTAAAATCTCAGCGACTCTGCGCTGGCATCTCTTAACGGTATCCGGATACATCTGCTGCAGATATTCCATATCCTGCAGCATCTGGGACTCTCTCCCCGGGCTGAGATATCCCGGATACGACATATAAAAAGGAATGGGCTGCAGCAACTTAGGGCTTATTTCCATATGCATCTCCGAAAGTCTTTTTTATCAGCATATGCATATTTATCCCTTTTGTTGCTTACAGCCCCTCTTTTAGTTATCCTTACTTTAATACCTGAATACGGGCAATTGCTCTCTGCAATGCCGTCTCAGCCCTTGCAATATCAGTCTCGGGAGTCCTGCTGCGCAGTCTCTCCTCGGCACGCTCTCTTGCGGCCACAGCACGACTTTCATCAATCTCACTCGGCCACTCAATTATCTCAGCCAGAATCGTGATGCCCTCGGGAAGTATCTCGGCAAACCCCGCATGAAGCGCGGCTATCTTCTCTTCCTCCGCCTCATGGATATGCAAAATTCCCGGCTTGATAATAACGGTAAGCGGAATATGTCCCGGCAGCACGCCAACCTGACCTTCGGTGGTGTTGAACTCCACCATCTCCGCTTCGCCTTCATAGAAGACCCTGTCAGGAGTGATAATGCGCAGGTTAAAACTCTTTTCTGCCATATTGATATCCTCCGTTATTTCATTTTGGCCAACACGTCGTCGATGCTGCCTGCATTCAGGAAATAGCTTTCAGGAACCTCGTCGTGCTTTCCTTCCAAAATCTCCTTAAAGCCGCGAATGGTCTCATTGATCGGCACATATTTACCTTCCAGACCAGTGAACTGTCCTGCCACGAAGAAAGGCTGAGACAGGAATCTCTGCACCTTACGGGCACGGGACACTACCAACTTATCTTCCTCAGACAATTCATCCATACCAAGGATAGCGATAATATCCTGAAGTTCCTTATAACGCTGAAGGATCTCCTGCACACCGCGGGCAGTCCTGTAATGCTCTTCGCCCACGATCCTGGGATCCAGGATACGGGAAGTGGACTCCAACGGATCCACCGCCGGATAGATACCCAGCTCAACGATGGAACGGGACAATACGGTGGTGGCATCCAGATGTGCAAATGTAGTCGCAGGCGCGGGGTCAGTCAGGTCATCCGCAGGCACATACACCGCCTGAACGGAAGTAATGGAACCGTTGCGGGTGGAAGTGATCCTCTCCTGCAAAGCACCCATCTCCGTCTGCAGCGTGGGCTGATAACCTACCGCGGAAGGCATACGTCCCAACAGAGCAGACACCTCGCTTCCTGCCTGTGTGAAACGGAAAATATTATCGATGAACAGCAGCACATCCTTACCGCCCTTGTCACGGAAATACTCCGCCATGGTCAGACCGGTCAGACCCACTCTCATTCTTGCTCCGGGGGGCTCATTCATCTGTCCGAAGACCATGGTGGTCTTGTCGATAACTCCGGACTCCGTCATCTCATGGTAAAGGTCATTACCCTCACGGGTACGCTCGCCCACACCGGTAAACACGGAATATCCGCCGTGCTCGGTAGCGATATTACGGATCAGCTCCTGAATCAACACGGTCTTACCAACTCCGGCACCGCCGAACAGACCGATCTTACCACCCTTCTGGTAAGGACAGAGCAGATCAACCACCTTGATTCCCGTCTCCAAAAGCTCTGTCTCGGTAGACTGCTCCTCGAACTGAGGCGCAGGTCTATGGATGGGCTCGTATGAAACTCCCTCAGGAGCCGGCTTATTATCTATAGGCTGACCCAAAACATTGAAAATTCGTCCCAGTGTCTTTTCTCCCACCGGAACAGAAATGGGAGCGCCTGTAGCAATCGCATCCATTCCTCTGACCAGACCGTCGGTGCTTCCCATCGCAATACATCTCACCGTGTCGTCTCCCAGATGCTGGGAAACCTCTACGGTAAGCTCACCGCCGTCTTTGGTAGGAATACGAATTGCTTCGTTGATCTCGGGAAGTTTACCCTCGTCGAAACGGATATCCAGCACCGCTCCAACGACCTGGGTAATCTTACCTCTGTTTTCTCCTGCCATTTCTACCTCTTTCCTGCCCAAATATATGGACATATTTTTTCATTCCTCCCGATCTGCCGTTGCCGCTGATGACAGCAGCGCGGACAAATCCGTAAAACCTTTCACCCTGCCGTTTATGCCGGCTCGGCCGGCATACGCAATCGGTGCAAAGTCGAAACTCAGCTTTAGAAAATCTTTTCGTCTTTTTAGCCGAGCGCCTCCGCACCCGCTATGATTTCCGTTAATTCCTGTGTAATAGAGCCCTGTCTTGCTCTGTTATATTTCAGCGACAGATCGCTAATCATATCCTCTGCATTGCTGGTCGCATTGTCCATTGCCTGCATACGCGCACCGTTCTCACTGGCCACAGCCTCCACAAGAGCGCCGTAGATCAGACTGGTGACATATTTGGGCACGATCAGATCCAGCGCCTCCACATCCTCAGGCTCAAAATTCATGATTGCTTCCGCCTTGGGCGCTTCCTCAGACTCCTTCGCCTCAGGGCTTATGGGAAGCAATCTGAGCAGTGTGGGCACATGGCTGACCGTATTCTTAAATGCGGTGTAAGCGAGATAGATCTCACCGATCTCGCCCTCTGCAAAGGACTGTAACAGCCGCTTCGATAATACCATTGCATCCGCGTATGCAGGTGCGTCCACGATAGCATTCTCACACTCCCTGATATCGTAGCCGTTTCTCGCCAGAGCATCATGACCCTTACTTCCGATGGGATAGATCACCAGATCTTCCTTCTTCCATTCGGGATGTCTGGTCACCAGCTTAACCACATTGGAGTTGTACCCCCCTGCCAATCCGCGATTGGAGGTGATAACGATCACTGCCTTTTTCTGTGACTCGCCGGGGACAAGATACTTATGCTCGATATGACCCACACGCTCCAAAATACTGTTCACCGTCTCAAACATACTGGTGAAATAAGATTTTGAACGCTCTGCGTTGCTTCTGGCACGCTGAAGCTTTACAGTGGATACCAGCTTCATAGCCTTCGTAATCTGCTGCGTACCCTGAATACTGCTCTTGCGTCGCTTTATATCACGCATTGATGCCATAATTTGTCCTCATTTCTATTTAAGGAAGTGTCAAAGAATAAATCACAAGATTAATTCTTAACAGTTCCTAAGAACTGTGCCTTGAACTCCCTGATCGCTTTCCCCAGAAGTTCGTCCGTCTTATCAGAGATCACCTTTTCCTCCGCGATACCGTTAGGAATCTCAGCGTACTTGGTATCCAGGAACTCAAAGAGCTCCTTCTCAAATCTTGTGATCTCCGCCACAGGTACATCCAGCAGATACTTATTGGTTACCGCATAGATGATGATGACCTGATACTGTACCGGCATGGGCTTATACTGAGGCTGTTTCAATACTTCCTTGATACGCTCGCCCTGTGCCAGCTTCTCCTTGGTGTCCGCATCCAGCTCGGAACCGAACTGTGTGAAAGCCGCAAGCTCCCTGTACTGCGCCAACTCCGTACGGATCGGCGCTGCGATCTTCTTCATGGCTTTGATCTGTGCGGCGCCGCCTACACGGGACACGGAAAGTCCTGCGTTGACTGCGGGACGGAAACCGGAGTTGAACATCTCCGTCTCCAGATAGATCTGCCCGTCGGTGATGGAAATAACATTGGTAGGAATGTATGCGGACACGTCTCCCGCCTGTGTCTCAATGATGGGCAATGCAGTCAGGGAACCGCCACCGTACTCCTCGCTCATTCTCGCTGCACGCTCCAACAGTCTGGAATGCAGATAGAATACATCACCGGGATATGCCTCACGTCCGGGCGGACGACGGAGCAGCAAAGAGAGTGTACGGTA
>CAMWWF010000120.1 GCA_947177885.1 uncultured Lachnospiraceae bacterium | reverse complement strand
CATTCCTCCGCAATCTGATCCAGCGACATATCCTCCATGCCGGTATTTAACTGAAGCTCCGGCTGATAAACCAACGCACCCATGCCTGTTGTCCCGACGATTGCCAGTCTGTTCAGGCTATCGACCTCCGAAGGATCGATATGCTCTCTCAGGAACAACCGATCCACAAGCAGACGCCCCCATCCGTCGGGAAGACTGTCTGCAAAGACGCCAAAAAGTCCGCCGAAAGGTTCATATCCTTTGGGAAGAAACACTCCTTTTTCCAACGGCAGTGAAAAGGGACTGATGGAAAATCCCGTATTCAGCCACTCGTTGTCATATTCAAATGCGACCAGATGGTTTTTTGCCATGGCCAGAGTCCCGACCTTTTTCTCTTCCAAAAGTACATGAAGCACTTTATAATTGTTCATCGATCACCTCCTGAATGGATGAATAGCCTTTTCTGGAAAACAATCTGTCGAAATCACCCTCACAGCCCAGGGCAAATGCGAGTTTGATCAGTGAGGATAATGATATCTCTCCCGTGCGTTCAAATCTCTTGAGCGATCCCAGGCTGACATCTGCCCGTTCACCCAGCTGAACCTGCGTTAATTTCTTCTCCTTTCTCCTCTCTCTCATTCTCGCCGCAATTTCCATATTTACTTCGTTTGGAGACTTAAGAAAATAATATACACTCATAGATAATATTTTATCCCAAATCTCCGTTTTTATCAAGTTTTGGATAATATTTTATCCGCACTTTTTTTCTAAATATATCGTATTTCGATTTCCCCAAAGGATGCCTCCGCCCTGATCTCCAGAGTGACTGCCCCGTCAGGATCGCATTGGCCCTTCTCCCTGATGCTGCCGAAGACGGTCTGCTCCCTGATGATCACGTTCCACGCCGCAGGTATATTGAGTATGATATTACCGAAAGATGCCTGTGCATGCACACAGCCGGCATGATTGCTCCCTGTGGCTGTGTCAAAATAGACGGTCATGCTGCCAAAGTTGTTTTCCAGACGCACCTGCCCGGGCAGTTCACCGGTAAGGTATTTTACCGTCTGCCCAAAATTGTTTTCCAGACGCACTTCCTGCTTCGAATCCGTCTGCACGATCTCCTCCACGCCCATTCTGTGACCTCCGCTCCGAGAACCGCATGTGCCACTTGATCCGCCGCACTTTTCATAGACATTTTTCGGCTTCATACACTGCTTTCTCCTGCGGGGAAACAGTACATTCAGTCCAATGCCGCCCAAAAGCGCCGCTGCCAGAACGGTCCATGTGCTAATCTCGGGCAAGCCCAGCCTGTCGCCGTTTAAAACCAATATCACTGCTGCCGAAAGCAGGATCAATATGAAATTTCTGTGTATCAGCCCTGTGATAAAAAGGACCAGCATCGCCAGCATGATCAGAATTTCCAGCGCCCGGATGCCGCATAAGTTCCCGATAACGAGCAGACATGCCGCCAGCAGAAATCCCAGCCCCCATAATATCTTTCCTGTTCTCTTCATAATTATATCTCCTTCCTGCTCCTGTAAGCCTTTACCAACTCCCTCTTCCGTCTCATACTCTCAGCCGCCTCTCCCGCAGCCGCTCCAGCACCGCCTTGTAATAGCTTCTTGACACCATGACGCTCTTGTTGCTCCCCTGAAACTCCGCCACACTGGAGGCCGTCAGATTTCTGGTAATAGAGTAAATGTAATCCAGATTCGCTATCGTAGACTTGGATATTCTCATAAATCCGCCTGGCAGAAGCTCTTCCAGCTCATACAGCTTATAGCGGCATTCAAAGAACTGCTCCGCCGTATGGGCATATATCTCTTTTCCCTCTGTCTCAAAGAAATAGATTTTTTCCATGGGCACGTAGTACTCCGTATCCCCACGGCTGAGGGGCAGGCATCGCCTGCTGTCTCCCTGTTCCATAATGTAGTTCTGCAGCATTACAATGCTCTCATCCAGCTGCCCGCAGCGGATCAGCACTTCCGCCTCCGGCAGACCGCTTACCATCTCGATCTTTACCCTCATATGTGTTCTCCCCGGAAACGATTCAAAATAAGTTCCTCATCTCTGTAACAAGTATACACATAAAGCCCGAAAAGAGTAAACAGATTTGGCGCAACAGGTAAAAAAAGAGCGGTAAGAGGTTTTTTATCCGTGACCGTATGGAGTTCCTGTGCGGGTTCGAAAGGATCACATCCGCACCAAAAAAAGGAAGACTTCCTACGTGTCTTCCCTCCTGCGGTACTCAATATGTTCACAGTCACTGCATTTGCTGCGTTCCACCATACACTCATACACCTGATCCCGGAGCTTCTGCCGCGCCTCTCCGGGGTTCAGGGTCTTATCGGGAAAAAAGGGACCGTCAATGTAAGTGACTATCTGCACTTTTTCACCTTTCCTTCCCCTCCCGTGATAGGTGTTGGTCACCGCAAACACGGGGCATTCCAGCTTCACCGGGTATCGGAATGAAACTGCCTTAAAAGGCCGTATCCCGGTATAGTAGGGCCAGATATGGGCTTCCGGATAGATTGTCACGGAATAATTCCGTTCTGCCTTATCCTCCACGGACCTGATAAAATTCTTCATGCCGTCCATGTCACAGGGAATGGGAATCGCCCCCAGCATCTCCACCAGTTTCCCCAGCCCCGGCATGGAAATGTTTTCCGGATTCACGATGAAGAAATTCCTCTTTGGGTAATTCCCCAGGCTGGGAATGAACGTATCCGCAAAGGGCTGGGTGTGATTTCCATAGATAAAATAACCGTCTTTCCTGTAAGCTCTCAGCTTTTTCCTTCCCACGAACCGGATCCGGAATTTCAGCTTCGCATACAGATATTTGACGGGCATGCTGAGTATGTTCTGTGCGATCAGCGAACAGATGTCCCACAGCCGGCCATGAAAATAGCGGAAATGCCGGTCCACCACTCTGGGGGTGATCTGCGCCCGGGAGAACTCGTCGTTTAACTCGTCACTGTAATAGATGACCTCTCTTTCACCTGATCCGCGTTTTCCCATATTTTCCGCTCTCCATACCCTTCCCGGACTCCTCTTCGTCCACTGCTCCTCATCCGCAGTCCTGCCGCCTGTTCAAACCTGTAAACCGGATACGCCCTCACCCGTGACCGTTCATGCCATTCACATCCCGCCACATTGGCAGGCGGATCGCCCTCACATGTCCACAGCCTCTTCCGTTGTATACACCAGCGGAATGCCATAGAACTCCTCATATATATTTTTCCATACTTCATAATTGCGGTCGCGCATATCCGCCGCCTGTGCCCTCTCAGACAGATCTGCCCGGGGATAGATCGGTTCACTGATAAAGACCGTATATTCCTGGACCGGAAAACCATCGGAACCGATACGGCTGCCGTCCTCCATGCAGATAAATACGGGAAGTACCGGCACATGATTCTTACCCGCAAATTTAAAGGCTCCGTTCTTAAGAGGCTTGGGCTTACGGTAATTCCACCACAGACTCTGCTCCGGATAGATCAGGATGAAATCTCCTCTCTGCAGGATCGTGTCCACCGCCATGAGAAAATTATACATGGTCTTCTTGTTGCCGCTGAGAGGCAGCGTATCGCAGTTTCGGAACAGGTAACCGTATAATCCCGGAAAATTCGTATAATTTCCCTCACGGATCACCTTAAACAGACGCTTCCTGTGATATTGCTCCGAACACTGGAATATCCTCTCCACGGTAAAGCAGTCAAAGGGATTAAAGTGGTTACAGGTAAGGATCGCGCCTGTAGTCAATGCATTCAGGTGTTCCATGCCATGAACCTTTTTGATGATCAGCTTCTTTTCCCTGATCACTCTGTCCACAAATCTGTTGGCAATGATATACGCCGTGTTCCGCTTTATGATACTGTCCGGTCTGACCCTCAGATAATCCACCATATCGGGCAGCAGAGGGATAGTGGGTGGATCATCCTCCGCGTCCACATCAAACTTTCCCTCGCGCTCCAGCCGCTCGATGATCTCCAAAACTTTCAGTCTGTCCGGTGCCTTTGGGGGAATCTGCCGCTTTCTTCTATTTCCGCCTCTCATATTTCCTCTCATTCTGCCGTCTGAGCGGCTCCATCACGTACTCTGTCTCCGGAATCTCCCGCCGAAAATAACGCTCAGCGCCTGTACTTTCTGTCGTCGCCCACACAGTCCGATTCTTTCCTTGCAAGTCTGATCAGTCTGTCATGCTGCTGATTGTCCTTAAAGCGATCCTCATTGGTATAGTTTTCCCGTATTTCCTGAATCATACCAAAATACTCCGTCTCCTGAGCATACATCCAGAAAAATTCCTTGTACAGGATATCTTCGAAGTGCCATGGCTTGAATGCCAGATTATAATGTATCAGCTTCACATTCTCCGTCTTTATTTTCGGATCAGGCATGGGCATCCTGTTCCACACCCTGTCAAAGAGCTTCACCCTCCCCTTGCACAACCGGTTCAGGTAATCCTGATCCTGTGCCACAGAGAACCGGATCCTGTCCAGCAGGTAGATAAATTTCTCCTGGAACTTAAATTTCCGCAGCTGATCCAGATTCATCAGCAGTACACCTGCATTAAAATACCTCCGGTAATCCGCCACGCCCACCACCTTCTCCGCATAAGTCTGAAACACCTCATTAAACTGGATCACATCATCCGGTGCCGCCGCCACCAGATCATCTCCCATGTCAATGTTATAGAGGTTCGCGATATCATCCAATATCACGATATCACTGTCCAGATACAGTACCTTATCATACTGGGGGTACAGATTCGGCAGGAAAAGCCTGAAATATGTGGTCTTGGAATAATAATCCCTGGTGTAGAGCTTATCCTTTACCTTCTGGATATAATAGTTCAGATCCACAAATTCAATATCCACATTCTCTCTCTCATATTTGGCTATCTTTCTCTTATTTTCCGCACTGATGTCCGTGTTCAGCACCTTGATCAGATATTTGTTCCCGGGAGAGGAATTGTCGATCAGAGACTGGAGCGCCACTGCCAGAAAAGGACAGTAACCGTCATCCACCGCGAAAAAGACAGGAATCTCCCTGCTGATATTATATGCCATCTCAATCATCCTCATTTCTGCGCTTTACCGGAGCGCTGTTCATCCGGATCATCCGGACTGCCGCTCCACCGTGATCTTCCGCGCTGTCTTCTATTCAGAAATTCAGGAAGCGCCTGTTTCCGTCATAACAGGCCGCCATCCCCTTCACACAGGTTCCTGCTCTGCATCCGCCCGGTCCTGCTGCGAGAGCACTCCATGGACGAGACACCGCTTCCGCCGACACCCCTTGTCAATCTGTTACACAGCCCGCTATGCGCCTGATCGTCAAGTGGCACTGTGGAAGAAAAATCCTGCGGACTATCGGTAAGTTATTTTGTGACAGTTCCTTATTGTTTTAAGCTCAGATACTCCTCCAGATCCGCATCAAAGGTATGGCAGTGCAGATACCTGTGGATCTCCTCCACCTGCCACTGCTTGTAATTCTCCGTATGGGGATAAGGCCTGAACATCAGCCTCTTGCAGAAATGGCATACCACAGTGTCCTTTCTGTCAAATCTGGACTGTTCATTAAATCTCCTGGGAAGAAGTTTTTTCTTTGTAGTAGACTTGAAAATGGCTGTCTGGTCGGCGAAAAGCATCTTCTTTGTACGGATCCTCTGTCTGGCTTTGTCCAGCAGACCCGTACGGCGGATCTCCGCAATGTTCAGGAGCAGCATTCCCGCGTTGAAATAGTCCGGCCGGATCAGCCAGCAGCCATATTTCTCCTTGACAGCCGCATACTCCACATCGGATACGTCAATATCGTAGAGCTCCCTGATATCTCCCGCGATCATGATGTCCATATCCAGATAGAGGATCTTATCCGGAATTCCCGGCGTGATATCCGCCAAAAGCCGCAGCAGCGTGTATGGCGTACAGTAAGCGCCCTCATTGGCGCATTTATGAAAAGCCTCCTCATACAGACCGGTCACATCCAGTCTGGTCACCCTGTTCTCCGGATTCTTTCCCTGTATCACTTTCTCCAGAAATGCCGTCTGTTCCTCTGTGATACAGACATAATCAGGGCTCAGCCGATGCAGATCCATTGTCATGATATAGGCATGGACCGCCTCCTTCGTCCGATTCGTCATGGAGATCAGCTGGGTCAGCGCCCCGTCAAATACCTTTCTATTGCCACACAGCAGCAGATTTATCATAACAAGTGTTCTCCCATTTTACCTCCAAATACTCCATCCGATCAGGAATTGGACTTTGGAGCCGCATGATCCATGCCAGTGCAATGGTGCAAAGCAGGCAGTTCAAAAGTACGGTTTCTGACCTTCATTCCATAATGGAGTACTGCATCCACTCATAGAGCAGCCTGGTCCCTTCCGTGATCTCCGGCGGAAGCAGCGCTCTCGCCACCAGCTTCAGTTCCTCCGTCTCCACGTCCGTGCGCCGCAGATTGGCATAGTCCCCGTCAATACTCACAACAATATATTCAAAACGATTCATCTGAAATCACCCCCTGTCAAAAATGCACCAGCACATAGCCGTCCTGCAATGATATGGATCCTTCCGCAGGCCACGAAGGCATGGTATCTCCTATCTGCCCGGCCTGCTCCAATACCGCTTCGTCGAAAACACCTGTAAAGCTGTATCCATGCATCTCGTAAAATTTCAGCATTTGCCTGTTCGTTCCGTCAAAGGCATCGACCGCCCACAGGATAAAGGGATTTTCCGCCTCTCCCACAAAGCTGTACCCATAATCCGTATAATACTTTTCCTTTAAATGCACATCCACCAGATCCGTAACAGCCGCTATTCTTGCGAATTCCTTTGAGTGATAACCTATATAGTATTTTTCCTGTAAGGCTATGGGTGTATTATAGTGGCCCGTAAAAATAACAGGTGTGTTTCTTTCGTAATTGCTCTGAATCTCATTTGCCACGGCAAACAGTGTTTCCCTGGTATTCTCATATTTCAGGTAGTCCACATAAAAGCTCCTGTTGAGATAAGATGCCTGATCAAAGATCAGGGCGCCGGCCAGTGCCGCCGTCACATACCTGACAGATCTTCTCCGGAACCATCTGCGCAGAAGGAGATAAGCGCACAGTCCTCCCATCGCGGTGAAAAAGGGCATATACTGGCAGCTTCTGTATTTGGTCACATTTGCCTCCACCAAAGTAAGCAGCAGCGGCGTCACATACATTCCCGCAAACAGTATGGGATACCAGATATTTTTCTTTTTCACTGCCAGAACGAGTGACAGCACCCCGAAAAAGCATACCGCGGCCTCATAGACAGTTATGGGGAAATAGACCAGCGCATTGACATGGTATACCAGCCAATAACGTTTGAGCAGCATCTTTAATAATTCCCTGCCGCCATTTCCGCTGAAAATACTGCTCATTTCCATAAGCGTTCTCTGAGGCTTTAATCCCACTAATTCGGAGAGATCGAATCCCCAGATCACCGCCTGTATCATCACGGAGCGCAGCACCGCGCACAGCACGGCCACCACCCCGCCTGCCAGCAGATATTCCGCCACAATCCGGAAAGTGAGCTTCTCCCTGCCTGTCATTCCCTTCAGAAACAGCAGGAAAAGGATCACCAGGATATAAACCAGCAGAAAGGATTCATAACAGCCTACCGCTAACCACACAGTCAGCACACTCCACAGCAGATTCCTCCACTTCCTCCTGCCCTCTGTCTCCATTGCGGACTGGAAGAGCAGCAGGGAGAGCGCCGTCAGACAATAGCCTATACTGATCCCGTTATGCAGATAATAAATATATACTTCTCCCGTGATCGGGCAAGTCACATAGATACAGGAAAAGAGTGTATAGCCCCAGACTCCCGCCCTGTCCCCCAGAATTCGCTTCAGCAGGACACAGAAAAGCACTGCCGAGAGCATCAATAACAGTACCCCTGCCATTTCCGTCATAAATGGAGCAAACTCCGCCATAGGAAAGACTTTATTCAGCAGAAATATGGCCCATCGTCCCATGACAACCGCCAGTCCGTCCTGAAAATACAGTTCAATGGCAGTGTCGTCAATTCCGAT
>CAMWWF010000119.1 GCA_947177885.1 uncultured Lachnospiraceae bacterium | reverse complement strand
ATGTGGATGAGATCTGGCATCTGGATAAGGTGGAATTATAAAAGTGTGCAATGATTTTCCGGTACGTCATTGCATTGAGCTTGAAGTGATCAGTGCCTGATGTTTGCGTCAGAGCAAGGCGGCGATGCGGTGGCATCGTCTGGGAATTTTAACAATGCAACGGTGCGAAACAGGCAGGGAGTATGACAGGAACTTCGACAAGCTGATCTTTGTGCTGTCAATGTGATGAAAGATATGATTTAAAATGAAAGGAATCGCATGAAGAGAATATCAGAATGTGCAGGATTCCTTGTGTGTGCGGCCGCCTTAGCGATATGCTCAGGCGGCTGTAGTCATAAGGAGATTTCATGGGAGAAGGAAATTACGGAGGAAACCGTATATATAGATGGCCTGGAGGGAGAGTACACCTTTCTGTTCCTGACGGATTCCCATGTGGTGACACCGGATGACAGGGCGTCGGAACAGGAGCGGGAGTATGTGGAGCAGCGGTATGGTATGTTTGTAAATGCGGAGGGAATCTCATCTGCGGAACAATTTCCCGCCTGGATCGCCTATGCCAATGAGACGGGTGTGGATGCAGTCCTGCTGGGAGGGGACATCATCGATTCGCCTTCCAATGCCAATATCGAGTGGCTTCAGGGGCAGCTTGCGGAACTGGAAATGCCGTATCTGTATGTGCCCGGAAATCATGACTGGACTTATCCCTGGGAATATATGACGGATTACGGGAAAGAGAATTATCTGTCGGAGCTGGCACCCATGATGCGGGGAAATACGGCGGTTCAGTCTGTGGAGATCGGTGAACTGCTTCTTGTGGGAGTGGATAACAGCGCGAATCAGGTAAATCCCGACGCGATTTCCGGTTATGAAGATCTGCTGGCACAGAATAAGCCTGTTATTGTCATAAACCATGTGCCTTATGCCGCGGAGACATTATTGCCCAAGGCTGTGGAAGCGTGGAGCAGTCCCACGGTGATCGGCAATGGAAACGGCGGAGGGATCTGGCCAAATGATACCTCCGGATACTTTCTGGAACTTACTACAGCGGAGAACAGTCCGGTAAAGCTGGTGCTTGCAGGTCATGTGCATCTTTATGACGACGGTGTTATAAATCAAGAGCCGCAGCTGCGGCAGATCGTGGGAAATGCGGCCTATGAAGGGAGTGCTCTGTTGATCCGGGTCACGGGAGTGAGGGAGTGATCTTTTTGATATGTGGTATATCGAATAGGAACAGCATCACCGGATGCGTGTAAAAGTGCCGTTTTGCGGCACTTTTATCATGGAAATGGGGGAAGAACATGTAAGTGGCCGCTGTATGAGGTGTGAGAACAGTACAGAAGATGACGGGATCACGGGTACGGTTAAAAGATAATTAGGGCATTGCATAAATGTAGCGTTTCTTTTATAATAGTTATGGTCAGGGCGTAAAAAATCTGTTTTCACTGCCGGGATATCCGGGATGCTTTCGGAGGATCAGCGGAAGGGAAACGAGCGCTTTTGACGGACTGATCGTATGTATTGATCGGTGGATCGAAAACAGTGCGGGGATGGAGCTGATTGCCACAAACGGCATGACTGTCATAATGGGGTACGGATTGCCTGAAGAAGGGAAAAGCCGTCTGAGGACAGGCGAAATTGCACAGAATATGACAAAACGGCCTTCTTAAACGGCAATGAAATATAAGGACAGGCCCGGAACGGAAGTACCCGGAATGGAAACGGAGGAAGCATATGGTAACATTATCAGAGGGCGGCGCATATCTGGTAAACGGCATTGACATCGTGCCGGATAACGCAGAGGCGGCTGCGGCTATTAAAGCAAAGATCGGAAAAGAGATCACGAAGGAGGAGGCGGCGAAACGGACTATCGCCTACGGAATTCTGGAAAGCCACAACACTTCCGGAAATATGGACAGGCTGAAGGTGAGATTTGACAAGCTGACCAGCCATGACATTACCTTTGTGGGTATCATTCAGACTGCAAGGGCATCGGGACTGCAGAAATTTCCCATGCCGTATGTATTGACCAACTGCCATAACTCTCTGTGTGCGGTAGGAGGAACCATCAACGAAGATGACCATATGTTTGGTCTGACCTGTGCAAAGAAGTACGGCGGTGTCTATGTACCCCCTCATCAGGCGGTCATTCATCAGTTTGCGAGGGAGATGCTTGCCACAGGCGGCGGCATGATCCTGGGCTCCGATTCCCATACCCGTTACGGCGCGCTGGGAACCATGGCTGTGGGCGAGGGCGGACCGGAGCTGGTGAAACAGCTCCTGAACCAGACCTATGATATCAATATGCCCGGCGTGGTGGGTGTGTATCTGACAGGTGCGCCTGTAAAGGGCGTAGGCCCTCAGGATGTGGCTCTCGCCATTATCGGAGCCGTGTTTAAGAACGGTTATGTGAAGAACCGGGTGATGGAATTTGTGGGCCCCGGTGTGGCTTCCCTGAGCGCTGATTTCCGTATCGGCATTGATGTTATGACCACGGAGACTACCTGTCTGTCCTCCATCTGGAAGACCGACAGTGAGATTGAGGAATTTTATGAGATCCATGGACGCAGGGAGGATTATAAGGAGTTAAATCCCGGTGAGGCGGCTTACTATGACGGCATGATCCGGGTGGATCTGTCCAAAGTACGCCCCATGATCGCCATGCCTTTCCACCCCAGCAATACCTATACGATCGAGGAGCTGAATACCAATCTCATGGATATTCTGGAGGAGACGGAAAAGCGTGCCCAGGTAAGTCTGGACGGCGCTGTGGAATTTCATTTGAAAAATAAGGTGAAGAACGGCAGGTTCATGGTGGATCAGGGTATCATCGCAGGCTGCGCGGGCGGCGGTTTTGAAAATATCTGCGCTGCGGCTGATATCATGAAGGGAAGAACGATCGGTTCCGACGGTTTTACCCTGAGTGTATATCCTGCCTCCATGCCTGTGTATATGGAATTGGTGAAGAATGGCTGCGCGGCGGCGCTGATGGAGACCGGTGCCGTTATGAAGACGGCGTTCTGCGGTCCCTGTTTCGGTGCGGGCGATACGCCTGCAAACAATGCTTTCAGTATCCGTCACTCTACCAGAAACTTCCCCAACCGCGAGGGAAGCAAGCTGCAGAACGGCCAGATCTCTTCGGTTGCGCTGATGGATGCCCGTTCCATTGCGGCGACGGCGGCTAACAAGGGTGTGTTGACACCCGCAACGGACTTTGACGGTGAGATCGGCAAATATAAATATCATTTTGACAGCAATATTTATGCCAACCGTGTGTTTGATTCCAAAGGAGTGGCAGAGCCTGACACGGAGATACAGTTTGGACCGAATATCAAGGACTGGCCTGCAATGGGCGAGCTTCCCGAAAATCTGGTGCTCCAGGTGGTCAGCGAGATTCATGACCCTGTCACCACTACGGATGAACTGATCCCTTCCGGTGAGACTTCTTCCTACCGTTCCAATCCTCTGGGACTGGCGGAATTTACCCTGAGCCGCAAGGATCCTGAGTATGTGGGCCGTGCCAAGGCGATTCATGCTCTGGAGGAAGAGCGCATGAAGGGAGGACATCCCTGTCATGTGATGCCTGCCATCAGGGATGTGATGAATCCCATCAAAGAGAAGTATCCCCAGGTGAGCCATACGAACACCGGATTCGGTTCCACTATTTTCGCGGTAAAACCTGGCGACGGTTCCGCCCGTGAACAGGCGGCGTCCTGTCAGAAGGTGCTGGGGGGCTGGGCAAACATTGCCAACGAGTACGCCACCAAGCGTTATCGTTCCAATCTGATCAACTGGGGTATGCTGCCTTTTCTGATCGGGGAGGGTGAGCTTCCTTTCACGAATCTGGATTACCTGTTCATTCCGGGTATAAAGAAGGCTGTGGAAGAGAAAAATGATGATATTGTCGCCTATGTGGTGAAAGACGGCATCTTGAAGGAGTTCCGCCTGAAGCTGGGTGAGCTGACGGACGAGGAGCGACAGATCATTTTGAAGGGATGCCTGATCAATTATAACCGTGTATAGTGTGAAAAAGGACATTTTACAATTCTGATCTGTAGATCCGCCGGTCTCGCAAAATTGCAAGGAAATGTGTTCTCCGGAGACATTGCAATTATTGACTTCGCGGAAAGGGCTGCCTGAACGTCATGAACATGCGCCCATTGCCGAAAGAGTGCGGATGATAAATGGAATGCCGTCTGGAGACGGCGGAATGAGAGGAAATATGGAATTTAACAAATCTGTATCGAACCCTATGCTGGTGGGAACCATAGAATTACTGAAAGCGGAGGACACTCCGGAGCATCGGAATATGTTTGTGACGGAGATGACAAAGGCAAGCTTTCTTTCTCCCGCGCTGATCGATCCGGAGCCTGTGGAGAAGGATGGGAAGCTGACGATCACCGGGAACAGCAAAATACAGTTTCCGATGTTGTCCGCACCGGATGGAAAAAAGTTTTTTATGGCGTTTACCGATGCGTTGGAGTATGATAAGTGGCAGGAAAAAACCAGATCCCTTCCCACCTTTTCCCTGAAATTTGATGATTATGCGGCAATGCTGTTCCATAAAAACGGGGACGGAAGTACCACACAGGCACTGGGGTTTGTGATCAATCCGGTGGGCTGCAACATCATAGTGCCGAAGGAGATGATCGCCAATATCATGGCGGCCAGGGTGGCGGCTGCAAGGCAGCAGGCGGCGAAACAACAGGGAGGACAGCCGATTCCTTTTCCGGAGAAGAAGCCGGTGTAGCTGTTCGGAGGTGATCCCGGACTGATGGTGCGCTCGGATAAGCCGGTGAAAGCAATAAATAGGCAATAAGAACTAAATTATATAAAAAGTGTGCCGATAATATTATTACAGGATATGAGTTAGGCCGACTCAAGTCTAAGTAAAGAATGGACACCACGGATGGTATTTATGAGGGAAAGGGATTTTCCCGTGTAAATACCATCTCTTTTTATGAGGGACAGGAAGAACCTCATAGGAGAGTTCAACATCGGGAAAGCCGCGGCATCAGGGACGGTGAACTGTTTTCCGGGTTATGAATGGGTGGACATAAAGGAGAGAAAAGGAATTGAAGATTGATTCCAGTGCAGTCGGAATGGCATCCGCCAGAAGTTATCGGGAAACGAATGTGACATTGAGACGGTTTGTGGTGGCTGAATACACCGGCAGCGAGGCGAAGGAACCGGAGACGGCGGACGGCGGCAATGGTCAGCCGGAGACGGAGAACGCAAAGGATAATAAGACCGAAAACCAGGCGGCGACTTTACAGGATTGGCAGGGACGGATGCAGTCTTCGGTGGGAAAGGTAACCGTGCGAAGCAGCGAAAGCCAGACGCTGGCTACTATCCGTTATAATACGGTGCGATACATTTTTGAGCTGCTGTTTTCACACAGAAGAAACAGATTTAACGGTTGGAAACAGGAAAACACACAGAATAACACACAGAACGGCGCGCAGGAAAATATATACCGGGAATCTTCCGACAGTGGAGCGAACAAGGTTTTGCAGCCGCAGCGTTCTTCTGTCCGTATGCGTGTGATGAATTATACACAGGAGACGATTCACATCGAAAGCGAAAATACCACTTTTTCCACTGCAGGCACGGTAAAGACAGCGGATGGACGTGAGATTCACTTCAATGTCAATGTGGGAATGAGCAGAGAGTTTCAGAGCCATTTCTCGGAGGATCTGGAGCTTGCACGTTTTACTCTCTGTGATCCGCTGGTCATCAACCTGGACAGCGATGTGGCGGATGTGGAGGATCAGACCTTCTATTTCGACCTTGATGCGGATGGGGAGATGGATGAGATCTCCCGGCTGGGGAAGGGCAGCGGTTATCTGGCCCTGGATAAGAATGGTGACGGTGTCATCAACGATGGCAGTGAGCTCTTTGGGACGAAAAGCGGAGACGGTTTTGCGGATCTGGCAAAGTATGATGAGGACGGAAACGGCTGGATCGATGAGAATGATGCTGTCTGGGATAAGCTGAAGATATGGTGCAAAGATGAAAACGGCAAAGATGTGCTCTACCGTCTCGCGGATAAGGGAGTCGGCGCCATCTGCCTGCAGAATACATCGACTGATTTTACTTTGCAGGGACAGGGAGGCAGAACTCAGGGCGTAGTCCGCAGCACAGGTGTATTTCTGTATGAGAATGGACTCGCAGGTACGGTTCAGCATGTGGATGTGGCAAAATATGATGTGGGAGCATAGCGTGAGAATAACTTCTAACTGCTCACGGTAAAGGCAGTTCCTTAGCTTGTAATGATTGACTGTTTCAGTGCAAATGTTTGCAGAGGCAGGAATTCACAGGAGTTTGAAATTGTGTATGGATTGTTTGTGCTGAATGCAGCAGCATGGGGAATGAATTTGCCGGTATAATGAATCAGGGAGGCGAAAGCCTCCCTGATTTTGTGACTACAGTATATTGGCGCGTCTATGGAAATGTGTTATAATTATTCTGCTCCGGAGTGTGTACACGCTTTGAATAAATGGAAAGAAGAGACCTGCTGTTATGAAGTTATATGAGAAAGGTAAAATAGATTTTGGAAATCTTCTGTATCCCACAAAGGCAATGTTTGCACTGCTGATCCCCATTGTGATCGAGCAGTTCCTGAACTCCTTTATGGGAATGATGGACACCATGATGGTGAGTAACGTGGGCAGTGAGGCAATCTCCGCTGTGTCTCTGGTAGATTCCATCAACAATCTGGTCATTCAGATCTTCGCGGCGATGGCCACAGGTGCGGCTATCATCTGTTCCCAGTATCTGGGCAGCGGAAAGCGGGATGTGAGCAACAAGGCGGCAAAGCAGGTGGTCTTGACGGTGCTCATTATTTCCCTGTCGCTGACACTGTTCGGGCTGCTTTTGCGCAGGCCCCTGCTCAGGCTGATCTTCGGGCAGATCGAAGAGGGGGTTATGGTACAGGCACAGACTTATTTCCTGATCACGGTGCTCTCCTATCCGTTCCTGGCACTGTTCAGTGCGGGAGCCGCGTTCTTTCGTGCCGGCGGGAACTCCAAATTTCCCATGAAAGTGTCGGTCATATCTAATTTTATTAATATATTTGGCAATGCACTGATGATATTCGGCCTGCATATGGGGGTGACGGGAGCCGCACTGGCTACGCTGATCTCCAGAATCTTTTCTGCCGTTGTCATTTTTGCGTTCTTGAGGAAGCCTGGACAGGTTATAGTGGTGCGGGATTATCTTGCCATCAGGCCGGATATGCCTCTGGTCTGGAAAATATTGGCGATCGGTATTCCTTCCGGGATTGAGAACGGCATGTTCCAGTTCGGCAAGCTGGCCATTCAGTCCACTGTTTCTACCATGGGTACCCAGGCGATCGCGGCTCAGGCCATGGCCAATATCATGGAGTCTGTGAACGGTATCGCAGGTGTGGGAGTGGGGATCGGATTGATGACCATGGTGGGGCAGGCCATGGGTGCGGGAAGAAAAGAGGAAGCGAAGTATTATATTGTGAAGTGTACCCGGCTGGGGCTGGCGGGGATTCTGATCTCCTGTCTGTTTGTGTTGGGAATCTGTAAACCCGTTACCCGGCTGGCGGGCATGGAGCCGGTCAGTGCGCAGCTGTGTTTTGAGATGGTGACGGCGATCACAATAGCAAAACCGCTGTTCTGGGCATTTTCTTTTATTCCTGCCTACGGAATGCGTGCCGCAGGCGATGTGAGATTCTCCATGATCACATCCACGGTGACCATGTGGTGTCTGAGAGTGGCGCTCTGTGTCTTTCTGGTAAAAGCCTTCCACATGGGTCCTATGGCGGTATGGTACGGCATGTTCACGGATTGGGCTGTGAGAGGCGTTGTCTTCTTCTGCCGGTTTAAGAGCGGCAGATGGATGAAACAGACGGTTGTGTAAACGGTGTGGATCGAACTGCAGTGTTGTATACCCGACGCCCGGAACATGAGTATTGCAAAAGAGCAGCTGCATGGGGTATAATATGCGCAAAGGGCAGAGTCAAGTGCCCGAAGAAGCATCTGCCGTGCTTGCACGAGCAGATGATCATTCGGGGATTTGA
>CAMWWF010000118.1 GCA_947177885.1 uncultured Lachnospiraceae bacterium | reverse complement strand
CGTTTCCACGGGCAGGCCGGGCGACATATTGTCTGTAACGGCATGATAACAGAAATAGCTTGGATAGGCTTGATTTCATACTTCCATAAGTATACAATGAAATTATCAAGCGAAAGGAGAGATATGGCGGGGATGGAAATCAGGTATGACAAGGCGGCGGTGAAGTTCCTGCAAGGGCTTCCACAGAAGTTGAGAGATTCTATAAGGGAAAGCCATTAAAGGGCTGACGCAGAAGCCGCCCAAAGGCGATATAAAGCCTATGCAGGGGTATAAGGACGGCAGGCACCGCTTGAGAATTGGGAAATACCGCGTGATTTATCGGTACACAAAAGATGGAGAAGTGGAGATACTGATAGTCATGGAAATCGGGAGCCGTGGAGATATTTATAAATAGAATGGAGGTTGAGCGTATGACACAGGTTGTTCAGGAATCGGTCAGGATGTTGGAAATGTTGCCGGAAAGCGAACAGGAACTTGCAAGCCAGCTTATAAAGCGGTTGGTGCTTGCATGGGACCCGGATTTTACAAAGTTGACACCGGAAGAGCGGAGACGACTGGAAGCAGCAGAGCAGAGGATAGACAGCGGGGAATATGCGAAAGACAGTGATATTGAATGGTAAGGAAAAGGCGGTTGCAGACTGAAAAGGCAGGCAGCCGCCTTGTTTATGTGTGTCTGTTTCGGTTACCTACTGTTACTGACTATACAGCACCTTCAGGAAATTCCGGCAGACTATTATTAGGATCACGCATAATCCTGAAATTGCGCAGTTGACCGGTCAGACCATCCGCATTGGGGACGGCCGAATGGTGAGCTGACCGATCATTGCCTGCTTATGGTGGGAACACAGCGCCGGAAAGCGAAAGCGGCAATCCGCAGAAGAAAAAGGTTGGCAGGGCAGAAATAATCCGCAGGAAGCGTTGACAGAGGAAAGAAAAAAAAGTATCATATATGGAAGAAAAATGAAAAGGAAAGCGGATGCGGAACAAACTGTCCCAGATGGCAGTTTAAGTTAAGGAGAGAAGATATGGCACTGAGTAAGAAGCCTGTGACGGGCATGAAGGATATTCTGCCGGAGGAGATGCAGATCCGGGATTATGTGATCGGAGTGATCAAGGATACCTACGGCAAATTCGGGTTTACTTCCATTGAGACTCCCTGCATGGAAAATATTGCAAATCTGACCAATAAGCAGGGCGGCGACAATGAGAAGCTGATCTTCAAGATCTTAAAAAGGGGCGAGAAGCTGAACGTGGCGGAGGCCGAGACGGAAGCGGACGTGGTGGATGCGGGAATGCGTTACGACCTGACGGTTCCTCTGGTGCGCTATTATTCCAATAATGCGGCAAATCTTCCCGCACCCTTTAAGGCATTGCAGATGGGAAATGTGTGGCGGGCAGATCGTCCCCAGAGAGGGCGTTTCCGTCAGTTCATGCAGTGCGATATCGACATTTTGGGCGAGCCCTCCAATCTGGCGGAGATCGAACTGATCCTGGCCACTACTACCACATTGGGACGACTGGGCTTTAAGGGATTTGAGATCCGCATCAATGACAGGCAGATCTTAAAGGCCATGGCGGCTTACAGCGGCTTTGCCGAGGAATCCTATGACAGTGTGTTCATCACGCTGGACAAGATGGACAAGATCGGCATGGAAGGCGTGGAAGCGGAGCTGTTGGAAAACGGGTTTGCAAAGGATATCGTGGATAAATATCTGGAGCTGTACAAGGGATTGGAAAAGGCAGACAATGGTGTGTCATATCTTGCGGAGAAGCTGCAGGGTGTGCTGGAGCCTTCCGTTGCGGATGGGCTGCAGGAGATCATCGACAGCGTCAGCGCCACCAGGGCTTCCGACTTTAGGATGGTGTTTGACGCCACGCTGGTCCGGGGGATGTCCTACTATACCGGTACCATTTTTGAGATAGCGATTCCCCAGTTCGGCGGAAGCTGCGGAGGCGGCGGACGCTATGACAGGATGGTAGGGAAGTTTACCGGAAATGATGTCCCGGCATGCGGCTTTTCCATCGGGTTTGAAAGGATCATCATGCTGCTCATGGAGAGCGGATTCAAGGTGCCTGCACAGCCGGAGAAGGTTGCCTATCTGATCGAGAAGGGCGTGGGCGGCGGGCGGCTCTGTGAGATCATTGCAAAAGCCCAGGAGAAGCGGAAGGACGGTACGCAGGTGCTGGTGGCCCGCATGAACAAGAATAAGAAGTTCCAGAAGGAGCAGCTGACGGCCCAGGGATATACGGAATTTGAGGAGTTCTATAAGGAAGGTCTGAAGAATTAGAGGCAGAGACCGGTACAGGAAACCGACATCTGAGAAGCGACAGCAGGAAAATGATATCAGGAAGCGGGACGCAGTACAGGTGACTGGTATCAGGAGTTAGGAAACCGGTATCAGGAACAAAGACAGGAAATGGGATATCAGAGATTGACGTATGAGTACCGGATGATATGGAATCGAAATCAGAAGTTGGAATCCGGAATGGAGATCAGAGTGCAAAATCAGGCAGGAAATGCCGGGAGGAGATAGAGACATGGCAGAGTCAATGAGTGGTTTGAAGAGATCTCACCGCTGCGGGGAGCTTTCCGCAGCCAATGTGGGACAGAATGTCACCGTTATGGGATGGGTGCAGAAACAGAGAAATAAGGGCGGTATCATCTTTGTGGATCTCAGGGACCGTTCCGGCATTTTACAGGTGATCTTTGAGGAAAGTGACTGCGGCGCTGAGAATTTCGCGAAAGCGGAGAAGCTCCGGAGTGAATTTGTGGTGGCTGTAGTGGGAAAGGTGACGAAGCGCGAAGGTGCGGTAAATGAAAACCTTGCCACCGGTGAGATAGAAGTCCGTGCGGAGTCTCTGCGTGTTCTCGCGGAGGCGGATACCCCTCCTTTTCCCGTTGAGGCTGATTCCAGGACCAAGGAAGAGCTTCGCCTGAAATACCGCTATCTGGATCTGAGAAGGCCGGATATCCAGAGGAATCTGATGCTCAGGAGCAGGATCGCAGCCACGGTCCGCAGTTTTCTGAGTGAGGAAGGTTTTCTGGAGATCGAGACTCCTATTTTGAATAAATCCACACCGGAGGGAGCCAGGGACTATCTGGTGCCCAGCCGTGTGCATCCCGGCAGCTTTTACGCGCTGCCGCAGTCGCCCCAGATCTTCAAGCAGCTGCTGATGTGTTCCGGTTATGACAGATATTTCCAGATCGCGAAATGTTTCCGGGACGAGGATCTCCGTGCGGACAGGCAGCCCGAGTTTACACAGATCGACCTGGAGATGTCCTTTGTGGATGTGGATGACGTCATCGACGCTACCGAGAGAATGGTGGCAAGAGTATGCCGGGAAGCGATCGGCCTTGAGGTACAGCTTCCTTTAAAGCGCATGACCTGGGACGAGGCTATGAACCGTTTCGGATCCGATAAACCGGATACCCGTTTCGGCATGGAGCTTGTGGATGTCTCCGAGGCAGTCAGAGGCTGCGGTTTCGGCGTGTTTGCCGGCGCCCTGGAGGCGGGCGGCAGTGTCCGTGGCATCAATGTAAAGGGACAGGCCGAGATGCCCAGAAAGAAGATTGACGCTCTGGTGGAGTTTGCAAAAGGCTACGGCGCAAAGGGACTTGCTTATCTGTCCGTGATGCCGGACGGCACATACAAATCTTCCTTTGCAAAGTTTATGACGGAGGAGGAACTGAGGGCTCTGGTGGCTGCCATGGGCGGAGAGGCGGGAGATCTGCTGCTCTTTGCCGCTGACCGGTTGAAGATTGTATGGTCCGTTCTGGGCGCCCTTCGTATCGAGGTTGCCAGGCAGTTGGATATGATCGATCATGATAAGTTCAATTTCCTCTGGGTGACGGAGTTTCCCCAGTTCGAGTGGAGCGATGAGGAAGAGAGATATGTGGCGATGCATCATCCCTTCACCATGCCCATGGAGGAGGATCTGCCTCTTTTGGAGAGTGACCCCGGAAAGGTCCGCGCAAAGGCTTACGATATCGTGCTGAACGGCGTGGAGCTGGGCGGCGGCAGCGTGAGGATCTTCCAGGCGGACATCCAGGAGAGGATGTTCCGGGCGCTCGGCTTTACGGACGAGAAGGCACAGGAACAGTTTGGCTTCCTGCTGGATGCGTTCAAGTACGGCGTACCTCCCCACGCGGGACTTGCCATCGGTTTTGACCGGTTTGTGATGCTGTTGGTAAAGGCGGACAATATCCGTGAAGTGATTGCGTTCCCTAAGGTGAAGGATGCGTCCTGCCTTATGTCGGAGGCTCCCAATGTGGTGGATGAGAAGCAGCTGGAAGAGCTGTGCCTGCGGATTGTGGAGGCGAAGGCGGACTGACCGGGCGCAGCATGTCTCATGGCTTTGTCCTTTGGAAATGGCGGGCTGACCGGGTGCGGCATGTCCACAGCTTTGTCCATTGAAAATGGCGGGCTGACAGAAAGACGGCATTTTGTTCAAAATAAATATGCTTCCCTTACGGCGGACAGATGGAATAAGAAAACCGTCGTTGCAAGGGGAGCATTTTTATGGATTAGTATACAGATATACTTTTGAAACGGAACCGGAATTTTTACCGTTCAGTCTGCTCGGTCATGATTCCCCAGCGAATTCCGAATTTATCGACGAAAACTACTCTGCAGGAACTATACGGAGTAGCTTCCATTTTATATATTGTTTTGCTTCCTTCTTTCATCGTTTCATAGGCTCTCTGCACCTCTTCTTTTGTGTCGTACATGATCGTGAGGAAGTTGGAATAGCAGACCGGCAATTCAATATCCACATGATCGCTCATGATAATTCTCTGGTCCCCCAGCATAAGTTCCGCATGGTAAATATAATCTTTTTGCACTTCGGTGAGAAGGGGCATATACGCCGGGTCATTGGCTTCCCGATAAGTTATCATACAAGTTATTTTCCCGTCTAATGCCCTTTCATACATTTGAACAGCTTCCCGGCAGGTTCCTCCAAAATTCAGCGTGGGTGTAATCTTCATGCCTTTTTCATCCTTTCCTTAATCTGTCTACCCGTTCCTGTATATTGCGTTCGAATTCTTCCTCTGTATAAGAAGGGTCTTTTGTCTTTCTCCATATCTCACAGGGAACATGCTCACACTCGCCACACCCTTTCATGCCTTTTTGATTGATCGAGCACTCATATATCGAACATGCCTGACCCTCCGGTGTATGAAATACTTTTCCGGAACTTGCGTTACACCCCTTACACATAGTGCCGAAGCACCCGCATTTGGAACAATCCGCCCCACAACAGCTTATCCCGTTTGCCGATTGAGCGGCCTCCAATATTTCCTGCTGCTTCTTTTTGCTAAATCCCTGAAGTACAAGCTGATATGATCTATCCAGTAAGTCCTTCAGAAGATCATCCGGAACTTCACCATCCGGTTTTATGGAATTCCAGTGGGTTTTGTTCATATAGTATCCGGGAACGATATCCTTGTACTGCTGCCGCAGGAAATCGCCCTCTGACGGTTCCAGTTTCAGTGTGATGTAATACGGCGTATCATTTTCATTCAAACAGACTGCCGCAAACATTTTCCCGCCGATCTGATAACGGATCCAATTCCAATCCTTCTGAAGATCTTTTGTCACCCCTTCCTTACTGAGCAAATATTCGTCGATCCATGTGTACCTCATAAATCCTGTCTCCTTTTTTGTTTTATAGATTCCCGGGATCTCCGGACCGCTTAACAAGCGGCTTTTCGGAAATCGTTCCGGGCGATTCGTCCGGATTTCGGGATATCTTTTTTTGATTATAAGTACATTTCCTTGTTATTGAAATTTCGATAGTGCTGGAGTGTGTTTGAAAAATCATTCCCCTAGTACAGCAGTGCCCAATTAACGTTGAATAGTGTGCCAGATATTTTTGTCAGGACAAGGCGGAGGAAAGAGGCGATGCGGTGTCAATTTACTAAAGTAAATGTTGATTGACGACAACGCAGTGCTGGCAAAAATATCAGGTGCAGAATTCACTGCTAATTACGCAATGCCGTACTGGTCTGCACGCCCTGCTTCGCGGCTTGTTGCGCCCCGATTTGGCGGGAGATGCCTACTACGCCTCCCCAATTAGGTCTTGCATCCCGCAAAGTGTGACGCACACACTGGAGAAAGCATTTTTCAAACACGCGCTAAATTTCACCCTCATATTTCTTTTTCATATATTCGAGGCTGATCCTGATCTCTTCCCGTATTTCTTTCGGTTCCAGCAATTCTGCCTTTTCCCTGAAAGACAGCAGCCAAGTGATCAGATTCTCCTTATTTGTGTATTCGGATTGAAAGAAAAGCTTTCCATCCTGCCGTACTTCAAAACTTTCCGCCCCAAAGTCCTCTATCAGTCTCCATTTACATTCCGGTTCAAATAGTGCCTTAACCTTTATTCCGCCGGGAAATATTCTCTCATCGTTTAAATCCGGAACTGACACCAGTCTCTTCGAGAACTCCTGCTCCGACATTTTCACCTGATCCATTCGAGCCAGTTTGAACAACCGAAAGTCTCCGCGTTTCAGACACCATCCCCATACATACCAGCTGGACCACCGGAAGATCAGATAATACGGCTCCACGCAGCGTTCAGACTCTCCTTTGGAAGAATAATAGATGAATTCCAACTTTCTGCATTTGTCAATAGATGTGCGTATCAATTCGATCTTAGGTGCAAGCAGACCCTTATACCAGGAAGATAAATCGATCAGTACCGACTGATTGCCTGTCATAAGATCAGAGGAACCGGCTGACAGCTTTTCCATCAACTGTCCGTAACGATTTGTTTCGTTCACACTGTCCAGACTGCGCAGTCCTGCCAGAATATCCCGCATTTCTCCCTGTGTAAACAGTGTCCTGTCAAATTTATAGTTCTCAATAATAGAGATACCGCCGTTCACACCCTGTTTTGTTGCGATTGGAATTCCCGCTTTACACAAATCTTCGATATCTCTGTTTATAGTACGGCGGGAAACCTCAAACTTTTCCGCCAGATAAACTGCGGTAACGGTTTCTTTTTGTAACAGCACTGACAAAATTCCGATCTGTCTGTCTATTTTCATGATCACACCCCATGCCCGCCTCTGCGGGGCTCTGATTTCAATGTTGATAATACTATACAAACCATGTCAACAGTATGTCATGTTTTCATTGTACTTATAAAATTATATATTTTCAATCAGCTGAATCAATTTGTATAACGGTAAATGACACAGTTGAAAGGTTGTGCTCCGGGCAGATTTTCTTAATAAGCCTGATAAGGCGGGAATGACGGCGGAACAGGGCGCGGTTGAAATGACAGGATCTGTCGGCTCTGACAGCGTTTTTTGAAAAAAGGTTGAAATGGACATAATGATTGCTTTTTGCGTAAAAGACTGCTAACCTATAGAGGGGTATTTGTGCAGCCGTATGGTCGTAAAAACGCAGGCTTACGCACTGAAGATCTGCCAGGCAGATCCGCCAAGTGAACAGATCCGCCAAGTGAACAGATCCACCAAGTGAACAGATCCACCAAGTGAACAGGTCCGCCAAGCAGACAAGTCCGCTTTGGGAAGCGATTCTTCTCATGGATCGTATGTTCCGTTGCAGGAGACATGACGGGAAGTATGCAAGAAGATTTCCATACATTAGTTTTCAAAGCTGAATTTTATTGTTATGAGTATTGAAGTGAGTGCCCATCGGAGGCGGGCATGGGGGTAAGTGTGAAAGCAAACTTTCAAATATTGAATGAAATATGCAGGAGGGTGTGTTGTAAACCCCCTCTTTGAAGCGCACAGGGAGGTATATAAATGAAAAAGCGCAGAAAGGGAAGTTACAGCTATCAGAAATTTAGTTATGAAAGCAGCTGTGAAAGGGACAGAAAGAGGAAAAGACGGAAAATAACGATAATAGTGACTGTAGTCGTGCTGATCCTGCTGTTGGGGGCAGGCGGTGTGGCGGGAGTGAAGTTACTGCAGACGAAGGGATTGACGGAGAGAGGCACCCTGTTGACAAGCGGACCTGCCCAGGGGGAGGGATCCGCGTCACAGATGACGGCCGGGTCTGGTCAGGGGGAGGGATCCGCGTCACAGATGACGGCCGGGTCTGGTCAGGGGGAGGGAT
>CAMWWF010000117.1 GCA_947177885.1 uncultured Lachnospiraceae bacterium | reverse complement strand
TGGTAGCACGGATCTTGCTGCTGTTCTGAGGATCACATTCGGTGTCGAAAGTAACCTTCTGGCCTTCCTCGAGGGACTTGAAACCATCAGCGTTGATTGCGGAGAAATGTACGAATACTTCCTCGCCGGTTGCATCGTTGGTGATGAAACCATAACCCTTCTGTGCATTAAACCACTTAACTGTACCGTTGTTCATTTTGGTACCTCCTTCATAATAAAGGGGCATTATGCCCGTTTTTACTTATTGATTCTAAAACGTAGGACAAAAAAATCACATATTTTTGTAAACCATCATCAAAGTTGCAATGACTTACAAAAATATGTGAGTTCAATGACTTTCATTTAGAATACGACTGTAGTATAGCACTGAATTCACCATAGTGTCAACATTTTTTTTAATGTTCTTGAAAGCTTTCGGTAACATTGTCCTGCGAGATGGTATTTTTTCCTTAATTTAGGAGATAATCAGGCTTATCAGGAGGAATGAAACGATGATCACAATACATTTTTTAGTTCTTACAGCCTGTTTGGCGGCATCGGTTTGTTTTGGATTTTTCGCGGCGAGGGTGTGGCAGCCGGAAGAGGGCGGCGGACCTGAGGAGGAAGAAGCGACAAAGGGCAGAGAAAAGCGGTCAGTGAAGGACGGAAGAGGATGGGCGGTAGGCAGTCCGGTTTCCGGTTATGGGGAAATACGTCGTGACGGTCCGGAGGCTGAGATTGTGATTCAGCCTGCGGAGGACAGACTTTACGCACCTGTCGAGGGAAAGATCATGAAGCTGTATCCCATGGGAAATGCTTTTCGTTTCCGAACAGAGTTTGGGGCGGAACTGTATATCCGGGTGGGCGATGTGAAAGATGATATGTTTGGAAGGTATTACCGTCCCAGAGTTGTGCAAAATGAAATTGTGTACAAGGGAAAGCTGTTGCTGGAGTTTGACAGGCAGGGGCTTGCGGCAGAGGGAGCTTCGGCGGAGGTATCTGTTTGTGTGGAACATTATGTTTATGGAAATGAGGTGATCGCCACGGCGGAAGGGCAGATCAGGGCAGGTGACGAGATTCTCTGGATGCAGGATCTGTCCGAACAGGCTGAGGGGTATTTGGGACAGCCGGTTCATCCATGAACGTTAGGAACTGTCCGAAAATAACTTGTGCAGATGACGCAGGATAAATTCGTACAGGCAAGGCGGAAGATTTTATGAGAAATACTGATTTCATGCGGATGTCAGGCGTGTATATTTCGAAAATGAGGAAACACAAAATAATTTTGTATTGACAAATACCCTAGGGGGGTATAATATATTAACAGATACCCCTGTGGGGTATATTGTTATGGGAGTCCGCAAGCCTGCCTGCGGAAACCGAGGGGCGTTTTGTGCTGATCCTGTATGAAATTCCGGGACAGCTGAGCGCCAAATCCGTCTTCTTTGCAGAGCTGTGTGCAGCTTTATAGTACCAGACCAGATGTTCGTGTATGGTGGTGCAGGCGTTTATTAGCGGTTTCCTTTCAATGTTCAGAACCCTGTCCATGGAAATGAGGCAGTTCGATTGAATTTCCATGCCTGTGCGACAGGACGGAGGCAGCCGGAACCGCTGTCCTGCGGTTCTGACTTTATTTCATGGGAATAGTGTATGAATCGGTACGCGGACAGGACATGGGATCCTATATATCAGAAACGGGATCCGGAAAGGAGATGGGAAGGATAATGGGAAAAGAAGCGGAAAGTTTACCGGAAGCGGGGCAGAACAGTACGGCTCCATGCTGCAGCTGTCATCAGAAGGCCACGCCCAGAGAAGAAACGGAATTAAAACAGTTGAAAAATCGCTTGAACCGGATAGTGGGGCAGCTGAACGGGATTGGCAGGATGTTGGAGGAGAACCGTTACTGCGGAGACATCCTGACCCAGGTCGCGGCGGTGGAGAGCGCATTGCAGGCTTTTGGATATCTGATCCTCCAGGATCACATGGAGACCTGTGTGGTGGAGGAGATCCGGAAGGGAAACACCGCTATTGTGGATGAGGCGGTGGAATTGATGAAGAAATTGAAATGAAGATGAGAGTGCAATGAAAGGCGAGAATGCAATGGAGACGAAACTGCAATGAAAGGCGAGAATGCAATGGAGACGAAACTGTAACGAACACGGGGAAATGCGGTGAACTGTTTTGTTCACGCAGGTGTGAGTGAATGAAAAGGGAGAGGTGATGTATGAAAGAGCGGTATCATATTTCCGGAATGACATGTTCCGCCTGTTCCTCCCATGTGGAGAAGGCGGTAAACAAGCTGGCGGGAGTAGAGAGAGCGTCGGTGAACCTGCTGACGGAGACAATGGAGGTCAGTTATGACGAGGGGCGGCTGACAGAGGATGATATCATTGCGGCGGTGGAAAAGGCGGGGTATGGAGCCTCTCTGATCCTTGGCGGTGTCCGCAATCCGGTGCCGGTGAAAACAGGCAGGCAGGCCGTATGCGGGGCTTCCTGCGGCGGAAACGGAACAGATACGGAAGCCGGCGCGGAGGGCAGTACGGCACGGAACGGAGAAAGCGGTGCAGAAGGCAGTGCGGCAGGAACCGTGGAAAGCAGCGCAGAGGACGGCGCGGCAGGAAACAGGAGAAGCGGTGCGGCAAATAGTGGAAACGGCATGTCAGACGGCGTGCCGGGGAACATGGAAAGGGGTCTGGGGGAAAATACAGGCAGAGTCGGAGCGGGACGGAGCGCGCGGAGTACAGCCCGCGGCAGCGTAGAGCGAAAGGCGAAGGAGGAGGCCCGGGCCATGAAATGGCGGCTGGGCATTTCCATCGGCTTTTTGATCCCCCTGATGTACGTGGCCATGTACCATATGTACAATGAATGGTTCGGGCTGCCGATTCCGGGTTTTGTACATCGGTATCTGCATGGAAATGCAAATGCAATGACTTTTGCCATGACCCAGCTTTTGCTGCTGCTTCCCATTGTGTATATGAATCGGAAATTCTTTTCCGTGGGATTTAAGACCATAAGGCACCTGTCCCCCAATATGGACAGCCTGATCGCTCTGGGAGCTTCCGCGGCCATCGGATACGGTATCTTTGCCATGTACCGCATCAGCTATGGGCTGGGACACGGGGATATGGCGCTGGTGGAGCAGTATTCCCATGACCTGTATTTTGAATCCGCAGGAATGATCCTGACACTGATCACAGTGGGGAAATATCTGGAAAGCCGCTCCAAGGGAAAGACCAGTGAGGCCATCACCAAACTGATGGATCTGTCTCCCAAGACGGCGATCCTGCTGACGGCGGAGGGACAGGAGCTGGAGGTTCCTACGGAGACTCTGCAGACAGGGGACATATTCCTGATAAAGCCGGGAAGCCTGGTGCCTGCGGACGGAACCGTGCTGGAGGGCAATTCAAGTATCGATGAGGCGGCGATCACGGGGGAGAGCATACCGGTGGAAAAGCAGGCCGGGGATAAGGTGGTGTCCGCCACCGTGAATAAATCCGGTTTCCTGAAATGCCGGGCTGACAGGGTGGGAGAGGATACCACACTGTCCCAGATCATCCGTCTGGTGGAGGAAGCCAGTGCCAGCAAGGCGCCTATTGCCCAGCTGGCGGATAAGGTGGCGGGCGTGTTTGTACCTGTGGTGATGGGGATAGCTCTTGTGACCCTGGCGGCATGGCTTCTGGCGGGAGCGGGGGCGGAGTTTGCCATTTCCTCCGCCATAGCGGTACTGGTCATCTCCTGTCCCTGCGCCCTGGGGCGTGCCACACCGGTGGCGATCATGGTGGGAACCGGCGTGGGCGCAAATCATGGGATACTGATCAAGTCCGGAGAGGCTTTGCAGCAGGCCAAGGAGATCGATACCGTGGTCATGGATAAAACCGGTACGATCACTTCCGGAAAGCTCCGCTTCAGCGGCTGTGGGTGCTATGTGCAGGATCTTGCTGTGGATACCCTGCTGCAGATCGCGGCGGCGCTGGAGAAAAAGAGCGAGCATCCCCTGGCGGAGGCAATCCTGGAGCGGGCGCAGGAAGACGGGGTGTATGTTCCGGAGATCCGGGATTTTAAGGCGGTACCCGGAAGAGGGATCGAAGGCGTCCTGGCGGAGGATATCCCGCCCCGGCCCATGTTTCCGGGAAATGACGGTCCTACGGCGGTGTTTGTGGCAGGAAAGAATGAGGACGGTTCGGTACTGACGGAAGTTCTGGGTGAAAAGGAAGCTGAGACTGTCATGGCGGAGAACCGAAGCGGAAAGGAAGCGGCTGCCGATACGGCGGAGAACCGAAGCGGAAAGAAAGCGGCTGCCGATACGGCGGAGGACCGAAGCAGGAAGGAAGCGACTGTCGATGCGGCGGCGGATCAGAGCAGAAATGGTGCGTCAGCTGTCACGCGGGAGCACAGGAACAGAGGGGACGCCGCCAGGCTGGCGGAAGAAGCCCGAAACCGGATGGACCGGGGCTGGAAGGCGGGAACCCGCTTCCTGGTGGGAAACCGCGCGTATATGGAAGAAAACGGGATAACGGTGGATCCCATATACGCGGAAGGGCTTGATGCCATAGCGGCAGAGGGCAGAACACCGCTTCTGGTGGCAGCGGAGGGCGAGCTTCTGGGAGAGATCGATGTGTCCGACGGCGTTAAGGCCGGTTCCCATGACGCGATTCGCAGGTTCAGGGAAATGGGCATCCGTGTGGTCATGCTGACCGGAGACAACCGCCGAACGGCGGAGGCGGTGCGCCGGCAGCTGCATATCGAGGAAGTGATCGCGGAGGTACTGCCCCAGGATAAGGAGAAGAAGATCCGCGAAGTGCAGAAATCCGGCAGGAAGGTGGCGATGATCGGCGACGGTATCAACGATGCCCCTGCCCTGGCGGCAGCGGATGTGGGCATGGCGATCGGCGCAGGAACGGATGTGGCAATGGAGAGCGCGGATATCGTTCTGATGAAGAGCGATCTCCGGGACGCGGTGACGGCGGTGCGGCTCAGCCGCGCGGTGATCCGCAATATCAAGCAGAACCTCTTTTGGGCCTTTTTCTACAATGCCATAGGGATTCCTCTGGCGGCTGGAGTGTGGTATCCTTTGTTTGGAATCAGGTTAAATCCCATGTTCGGCGCCGCCGCCATGAGTCTGAGCAGTGTGTTCGTGGTGGGAAATGCTTTGCGGCTCAGGGGTTTTAAGAGCGGCTTTGCGAAAGAAGTCCGGACAGACAGGGCAGCCGATAAAGAAGTGGGGGAAGCCCATGCGGCCGATGCAGAGCAGCAGGCAGCCGGGAGAGCGCAGGAAGTCAGCGCAGAGCGGCAGGCAGCCGGGAGAGCAGAGGCTGTCGGTGAGAATAAGGTAACACAGTCCCATGCGGCTGGAGTCAATAAAATAACAAATCAGGAAAGCGAGGACAAAAAAATGACAAAAGTAATGACGATCGAAGGTATGATGTGCGGTCACTGCACAGGAAGAGTGCAGAAAGCGCTGGAGGAGGTAGCCGGTGTCAGCGCGGTCACCATGAGTCTGGAGGATAAGACCGCTACGGTGGAACTGGCGGGAGAAGTGGCTGATGAGACATTGACTGCTGCGGTTACCGAGGCGGGGTATGAGGTGAAGGGGATCGCCTGACCTGTCCCGGACGGGATAAAGAATTGCATATACGTAGTTGAGAGATTGCCGCATTCAGTGCAGGGGACATGAATATTGTGCCGAGCCGCGATATTTGTGCCCGATGCTTCTGTGTGCGGCAATTTTGTTGTGTCTGCTTTGGACAGGAAGTAAAAAATGACCGCACACAGTGACAGAGATTGATTTCTGATTTCCCTGAAGCTTTTGAAACCGCAGGCTGGTTTGTCAGGGATCGCGGACAAGGCGGGAATGGCGTCCGTAAGGGGAGAATTTCATATTTTACTATTGATCTGTAGTGGCATCATGACAAGATCAGTCCTCTGTGTTATGCTGACAACATAGAGGTGTATCTTCAGGGTAATGACAGGGCTGTAACAGCTTTTTTGTCTGTTCTGTGAAAGCGACCGTGGGGAGCGATATGTTGAATATAACTTACTGCAATGACATGAAAAGGCAAATCAGACATTGCGGTTAAAGTGTATCCGGGAAAACGGGGGAATTGCCCGGAGCGATTTCCGGAAAGCTGCCTGATAAGTGGTCTGGAGATTTCGGGAGTCGATTGGATGGAAAAAGGAGGCGAGTAGAAGTATGACTGTATTACGTGCGGATTTATCCGGAAAGAGAGCAGTACAGAAGACCATTCCCAGAGCAAGGCGCTCTGCCTCTGTTTCTGCCCGGAGACAGGGGCAAAGTGAAATGGAAGCTCTGAGTATAAGCTATTCACGGCCGATGCGGCAGAATTCGGGAAGTGAAGATGCAGAGTCTGTCAGCCTGTTTCTGGAAGTACTGGGCAGGTTTCTTCATGAGGCATGTGAGAACATAGGAAGACAGAGATTCCTGTCACCGCAGGAGATTCAAAAAATATGTAAGGATACCGCAATGATACTCCATCTCCAAAAGCCGAATTTCCGGATTCCTATCATCTGGTATAGTTTTGTAGGTGAAGCATTAAAGCGTATTCCCATAGCTCTTTTGGCGGAAAAAGATCCGGATCATGCGGATGACATTCCGAAAATAAGTGAACTCCTTGCACTGGAGGCATATACCCGGAAATACGAACGGACAGACCCGGGTGGCAAGTCGGATGCCCCTCTTTTTGGCTATCACCGCGGAGAGCCCGGACAGCCGGATTTTGTTTACAGGACAGAGGATAACAGAGTGCTGAAAAGGTATGACCCGATGCAGCTGCCCATGGATTTTTCCGTGGAAGGAATGAACCGATGGCTGGAAGGGGCTTATCTTAAACATTCGACAGGCAAGGGAGCAGGCGCAGTATGCATTCTGGATGTCAGTACAGCCGGCAGGAAACAGCTCAGCGCCGGGATCAGTATCTTTGAGGACCGTTTGAGGCAGATTCCGAAACCCGGCACCCCGTTCCAAAAGCCGGATCAGCTGCCGGAGGGATTAATACAACTTTGTAATACTTATGTAGTGTCTTATGGAAGCAATGCCCAAAGCGATGAAGTAAATAGATTTCAGAGAATTTTTGATAATGCAAGAGATTTTCTCGCGGGGAATGGAGGATTGCAATTGCTGGAAGAATGGCGTGCCAAGAGTGTGGAGCTGATAGCGGAGGATGACGGGGGCGGCTACGGAGATCTGTTCTCGGTGCCTTTCCCGGTTTTCGACAGTCCCACAACAGAGTAGACAGATCACTGAACGGATATGGCCTGTCAGTTGCTTTAGAAAAACTTTATACTTTCCTTCTTGATTTTTGTTTCAATAGTGTTATATTAATTATAGAACAGAGAAACAATAAAGCGTGAGCAGGGAGACAGAGTCGATCATGTTGCCGCAGACGCGGTATTTAGCTCACTGTTCACGGGAATAAAGGAGGCAAAGCATATGAACATTCAGAAATTTACACAGAAGTCCGTGGAGGCTGTGCAGGGCTGTGAGAAGCTTGCCTACGAATACGGCAATCAGGAGATCGAGCAGGAGCATCTGCTGTACAGTCTCCTGACCATAGAGGACAGCCTGATCCTGAAGCTTGTGGAGAAGATGGAGATCCAGAAGGAGCATTTCGTGAACCGTGTCCGCCAGGCAGTGGAGAAGCGGGTAAAGGTTCAGGGCGGTCAGGTGTATATAGGACAGGATCTGAACAAAGTACTGATAAGTGCGGAGGACGAGGCGAAGCAGCTGGGGGACGAGTATGTGTCCGTGGAGCATCTCTTCCTTGCCATGTTAAGGCATCCCAACCGGGAGATCAGCGCCATCTGGAAGGAGTATGGCATTACCAGGGAACGCTTCCTGCAGGCTCTGTCCACCGTGAGAGGAAATCAGCGTGTCACCTCGGACAATCCGGAGGCCACATACGACACTCTGGAAAAGTACGGGCAGGATCTGGTGGAGAAGGCCAGGAACCAGAAGCTGGATCCGGTCATCGGCAGAGACGGTGAGATCCGGAATGTGATCCGCATTCTCTCCCGCAAGACGAAGAACAATCCCGTTCTCATCGGAGAACCCGGTGTGGGTAAAACGGCGGTGGTGGAAGGACTGGCCCAGCGTATCGTCAGAGGCGATGTGCCCCAGGGGCTGAAGGATAAGAAGATATTTGCGCTGGATATGGGAGCGCTGGTGGC